>QCNV01000010.1 GCA_003213095.1 SAR202 cluster bacterium AG-426-M11
AAATCAATTTTGATTAGGTTGGAATAATTGAAAAACACTTCTCTTTTATTGCATGGTACAAATGAATATTTAATTTCTAAAAAGATTTTAGAAATTCGAGACGGAATACAGCCTGTTGATTTGATGGATGTTAATTTTGTGCAGATTGACGCTAAGTCATCAACTGTAGATGAGATTATTAATGCTTGTTGTACAGTTCCATTTATGACTAATTACAGATTAGTTTTAGTGAATTTTTTTTCAGATTTGATTAGAGTCGAAAAAGCTTACGATTGGAAAAATTTGTCTTCTCAGATTGAAAATTTTCCAGATACTACTTTTGTAGTTTTTCGAGAAAATGAACTTAAAAAATCCAATTCGATTTTTAAAGTTCTTGGAGATTCAGTTAAGAGTGACCATTTTGAAAATTTTAAATATCGAGAATTACTCGATTGGGCAAAAAACAGATTTGATGATTTAGAAGTCTCTATTGACCCTAAAGCTTTAGCTCTGTTAGTTGAGTCTATAGGAACAGATTTAAGGTTATTAGATTCTGAGATTCAAAAGCTGTCAATGTACAAGCCTTTAGAAATGATTTCTACTAACGATGTTGCGGATTTGGTTGCATATGTAAAAGAACAAAGTGTATTTAGGTTGGTTGATTCCACGATTGATGGGAATATTTCTCATTCTTTAAAGTTACTAGAATCTTTAATTGACACAGGGCAGTCGTATGCTTTTATTAAAAGGATGATTGAAAGACAAATCAGGTTGGCATTGATGGTGAAATCACTTAAAAATGAAGGTTTTAATGCTGCGCAAATAGGACCCAAAATTTCGCTTTTTGGATACCCTTTACAAAAAACTTTAGAGCTTGAATCTAGATTAACGGGATCGCGCCTGTTTAATATGTATCAGATGATTTTAGATTCTGAGGTTAGAGAACGAAATGGTGAAATGTCTGAAGGGTTATCTTTTGAAATGTTAATTTATGAATTGGCAGTTTGAAGTGTAAACTCCCTAACGTTAGTAGCGTGAAATCTTCCAGATTTAATTGCAGCAATAAAATCTTCTAGATTTTTGATGTTGTTTTCAAAATAAGTTGCATAAGTGCCTATGTCTGATAATTTGTGCGCATCACTTGCTCCAGTCCCTGGCATATTTAACCTAGCGGCTAGATTTTTGGAGAATTCGTTTTCTTTAAGTGTGCCTCTTCCGTTTTTGATTTCTACAGCGTCAACCAAATCGAAGGCTTTATTTCTTAATCCTCGATCAATCATTTCGTTGTAAGTGTCGGGGTCTTGCGGAGCGTTTTCCCTGTAAACTCGTCTGTAGGGATGTGCTATAACCATTGCGCCTTTTGCATCATCAACTAGTTGTTTAACAAATGCTGATTTGTGCATTCCAAAAATATATTTTTCAAGGCCATATACTAAAATATGCCCTTCTTCAGTTGTGACTTCACATCCTGGAATTACTAAAAAATCATGATCTATACCTAATTGTGTTACATCTTTAGGGTCCCAGAACCCGTCGTGGTCAGTAATACAAATTCCATCTAAGCCAAGATTTTTAGAGTGAATTATTAATTCTTCAGGAGACAATGAACTGTCATCTGAAGTTGGGTATGTGTGAGTATGTATATCGATTAACATTACAAAGTATCGTAACCTAAAAGTTTGTTTTTCTGAAACTTGAGTTGATTCGTATCAATGTTATTGATATAATATGATTATGAAAGTTTATTATTTGTAGGATAGGGTTAAAATGGTTTTAGGTCCAGATAAATTTACAGAGCATGCTCAAGAAGTCATAAATGCCGCTCAACAAATATTGATGAGGTATAGGCATAATCAATTAGATTCCGAACATATTTTATTGGCTTTAATTGAACAAGAAAAAGGTGTTCCTGCAGAAATCTTTAAAGAGTTAGGAGTTAACCTAGACGTCCTTCATGCTAGGTTGCATAAATATTTAGAATCTTCCCCAAAAGTTGTAGGGCAAAGAAACCAAATATACCAAACTCCTGGTGTCGGACTGTTATTTCAATTAGCCGATTCAGAATCTAAAAGATTTAATGATGAATTTATTGCAACTGAGCATATACTGATAGCATTAGCTGATAAATCTATCCCTTCTACTTCTGCAATTCTCAGTGAATTTACTGTCACCTCTGAAGAAATTTATAAAGCTTTAAAAAAAATAAGAGGGACTCACCGTGTAACTGATCAGAGAGCTGAGTCTAGGTATAGATCTTTAGAGAAATATGCACTTGATCTGACCTTTTTAGCTTCTGAAGGTAGATTAGATCCTATCGTGGGTAGAGATTTAGAAATTTCTAGAGTAATGCAAACATTAATACGTAGAACTAAAAATAATCCTGTAGTAATTGGAGGAGCTGGAGTAGGTAAAACTGCAATTGCTGAAGGTCTGGCTCAAAGAATTTATTCTGAAGATGTTCCTGATGAACTAGTTGGCAAAAAAGTTCTTTCTTTGGATATGGGATCTCTAGTTGCTGGCTCAAAATTTAGAGGAGAGTTTGAAGAAAGACTAAAGGCTGTGATGGATGAAGTTAAGCAATCAGAGGGTGAAATAATTTTATTTATTGATGAAATTCACACAGTTGTGGGAGCTGGAGCTGCTGAAGGTAGTGTAGATGCAAGTAATATGATGAAACCGGCATTAGCTAGAGGAGAATTACAGTGTTTAGGTGCGACTACTGAAGATGAATACAGAAAATATATAGAATCTGACCCAGCTTTAGAAAGAAGATTTCAACCCATAATTGTTGAAGAACCTGATGTTGATACTAGTGTGGAAATGCTTAAAGCTCTTAGGCCTAAATACGAGTCACATCATAAAGTTAAAATTTTAGATGAAGCCTTAGAATCTGCTGCAAAATTGAGTCAAAGGTATATTTCAGGGAGATTATTGCCTGACAAAGCAGTAGATTTAATAGATGAAGCAGCTAGTAAAATTAGAATAGAGGCGCAACTAAATCCTATTCCTCTTCGAGAAAAAGAATCTAGATTAAGACAATTAAAAGATGAAGAATTGGCTGCTGTAGAAATTTCTGATTATGAAAAAGCCGCCGATATTAAATCTGAAAGAATTCAATTAGAAGAAGAATTAACTTTTATTAATGATGAATCTGAAGATGTAGATCACAAAATGGTGATGAGTTCAAAAGAGATAGGTGAATTAATAGCTATATGGACTGGTATTCCTGTAGATCGATTATTAGAAAATGAATCCGAGAAACTAATTCATATGGAAGAAAGATTACATGAAAGGATGGTTGGGCAAAATTCACCAATTACTGTGGTTTCAGAAGCTGTTAGAAGAGCTAGAGCTGGATTAAAAGATCCCAAAAGACCAATTGGTAGTTTTATTTTTTTAGGCCCCACAGGTGTGGGTAAAACTGAATTAGCAAAATCATTAGCATGGTTTTTGTTTGATGATGAAGAAAATATGGTTCGTATAGATATGTCAGAATACATGGAATCTCATTCGGTATCCAGGTTGATAGGTTCACCACCGGGCTATGTTGGGTATGGTGAAGGTGGGCAATTGACAGAAGCTGTTAGAAAAAGACCGTTTAGGGTAGTACTTTTTGATGAAATAGAAAAAGCTCACCCAGATGTTTTTAATATTTTGTTGCAAGTATTAGAAGATGGTATTTTAACTGATGGTCAAGGTAGAAAAGTAGATTTTAGAAATACAATAATTATTTTGACTAGTAATTTAGGGGTGACAGATTCAAAAATTCAATCACTGGGTTTTTTAGCCTCATCAGAAAAATCTTCTGAAAATGAAAATCAAATTAAGATTAAAAAATCTATTGAAGATGCATTAAAAAAATCATTTAGGCCTGAGTTTTTAAATCGATTAGATGAGATTGTAATATTTGATTCAATAAATATTGACCAACAATATGAGATTGTAGAAATCATGTTTAATAGCATTAAAGATAGGGTTGCTGAATTTGAAGTTGATTTGCTTTTAGATGATACTGCTAATAAATGGCTTGTTAAAGAAGGATTTGACCAAGAATATGGTGCTAGACCATTGCGAAGAGCTTTGCAAAAATATGTTGAAAATCCATTGTCAACTCAAATTCTTAAAGGTGAGATTGCAGCTGGTGACACTATAAAAGTTTTGGAAAAAGACTCAAAATTGGAATTTCAAAAAATTTAGATATTGATATCTTTAAATATTGCAGAATATAATTTTGATTAGTATATTTTTGTAATTGAGAGGTAATTTTGAAAAGTAATAAGGTTTCTAGAAGATCATTTTTGAAGGGATTGCCTTTGGGTTTATTGGGTGTTTCAGCTATCGGTTTGTTTAGTGGCAAAATGATTTCATCTGCTGCAAACAGGAAGGCTCCCAAATTTAAAAAAGGCTCAATTTTTACTCCTCGGGATTCAGATATCAGGGGATAGTATTCGTTTAGTTACATTTGGCTGTTATACTTTCTCGTCCGGAGAGGTGGCCGAGTGGATTAAGGCGCTGGTCTCGAACACCAGTATGGGATTTATCTCATCGTGGGTTCGAATCCCACTCTCTCCGCCAACAATTTGGAGAGATGCTAGAGTGGACGAATAGGCGCGACTGGAAATCGCGTGTTTCCTGCAAAGGAAACCGTGGGTTCGAATCCCACTCTCTCCGCCAGTAAAGTCATTAATTAGGAAAAATATGGCAAAAAAATTAGTAATAGTAGAATCACCTTCTAAGACAAAAACGATTCAAGGTATTCTTGGACGCGATTATAAAGTTGTTGCTTCAAAAGGGCATATTCGTCAATTAGCAAAAAGTAGAACTAAAAACGATATTAATTTACCTATTACAAGAAATGATAAAAATGCTCATATTAGTATTCCAGGGGTTCAAAAAAAGGGAAAAAAGTTTATTCCTCGCTGGGCAGCAATTGATGATGATCAAAAAAAGACTATATCTACCTTAAAAAAAGAGGTTGAGCGTTCTGATTCTGTTTTTTTAGCAACAGATCCAGATAGAGAAGGAGAAGCTATAGCCTGGCACATTGTAGATGCTTTGAATTTAGATATATCAACGACTAAAAGAGTTGTGTTTAATCAAATCACTAAACATGCCGTAGAAGAAGCTTTTGAAAACTCTAAAGAAATTGATGACGATCTTGTTGAAGCTTATAAAGCTAGAGCTATTCAGGATAAGGTCTGGGGTTTTATGATGAGTCAGACTTTATGGCCCACTATAAAACGAAATTTATCTGCAGGCAGAGTTCAATCTCCTACATTAGGAGAAATAGATAAAAAAGAAAAAGAAATTCAATCTTTTGTACCTGAAGAATTTTGGAATATTGATGCCAAATTCGAACTAAATGATAAATCTGAACCACTAAAAATCCCACTTAAAAAAATTTTCAGTTCTGGTAAAACTATTAATGTAGAGTCTAGAGAATTAAGAACTGAGCAAGAATCAATGATTCATACAGAAGCTTTGAAGCAGGCAAAATTTTTTGTTTCGGATGTTAGCACCAAAGAACGAAAATCTAACCCTCCACAACCTTTAAGAACGAGTACACTTCAACAACAAGCATTCAGAAGATTTAGGTTTAATTCTAGTAGAACGATGTCTTTAGCTCAGCAGCTATATCAAGGAATTGATTTGGGTGGTGGTGAAGGACAAGTGGGCTTGATAACTTATATGAGGACAGATTCTAAAGTTTTATCTAATGAAGCTGTCTCAGACATATCAAATTTTGTTACTGAAAAGTTTTCTAAATCTTATCTTCAGGTTAGAAATAATTCTAAGTCAGTTCAAGGAGCACAAGAAGCTCATGAAGCTATTAGGCCTACTTATATAACGAGAACTCCGGAATCTTTACGTAATCAATTGGATTCTGATCAATTTAAACTTTATCAATTGATATGGACTAATACTGTGGCTAGTCAAATGGCAGCGGCTGTATATGACCGTACGACTTTTGAAATTTCTGCAGAACCCTCTGATTCTGATCCCCAATATTTATTTAGTTTTTCTGGGGATGTGCTTAAGTTTGATGGGTTTAGGAAAATTATAATTGATCAAGATTCCGATGATGAAATACCTGATTTACAAAAAAATCAAGAATTAAAATGTGTAGAAATTTTACCTGAGCAACGTTTTACTAAACCTCCTTCTAGATATAATGAGGCTTCATTGGTTAATTTTATGGAATCTGTGGGGATTGGTCGTCCTAGCACCTACGCAAGTACTATTAAGACTCTGATAGATAAAAAGTATATTGAAAGAAAAAAAGGTTCATTACATATCACTGCTTTAGGTTCTGTTGTTAGTGAGTTTTTGCATGAACATTATTCTGATTTGATGTCGTATGAATTTACTGCTCAGATGGAAAGGCTTTTAGATGACATTGCTCATGGAGATACAGAACTACAGTCTGTTTTAAATTCTTCTTATGATCCATTTGTGGAAAATGTTGTAAATGTATACTCAAGTGCTAATCGTGTTGATCGAGATCGACTTTTGGAATTTACTGGAGAAAAATGTCCGCAATGCGACAAGCGATTGACCAGAAAAGATGATTACAATTTTTTGTTTTTAGGTTGTGAAGATTATCCAAATTGTACTTACACTCAAGATATCACTACAGGATCTATGTGCCCTGATTGTGAAAATAAACCTGAATTGTGGATTAATGAAGATCCTGGGAAAATTACTGTCAATAGATATAGGGGGCAACTATTTTATGGTTGTTCTAATTACCGTAAAGAAAATGGTGTAAGCGTTGGATGCAAATTTTCTTCAGGTCAGCTACCTTTAGACTACCCCAAACATAAATGTCCCGACTGTGGAGATCTTCTTCTTTTTTCAGGTAGGGGTGGATTGAATATAAGATGCAAAAGAAAAAATTTCAGGCTTCCTAAGGAATCCCAATGTGGTTTTAGTGTTAAAAAATCTGATTTTTTAATTGATGAAGAAGATGATCAATAACTACTAAAAATCATGGAATTTATTCTCTATAGACAATATCCTATGAGAATGAAAAATGAGAATGTAGATCAGATTATTAAGAAATATTTTGATCATTTGTCAATTCAAAAAAATCTCTCTGATTCTAGTATTTCAACTTACTCAGATGATATCAGGTCTTTAATTGCGTTTTTAAATGAAATTCATATTAAAGATTTTCGTAAAGTTGATCGAAAAAATATCAGAACTTATTTAGTTTGGTTGTCTGAAAACAAAATTGATAGGTCTAGTATTTCAAGAAAATTATCGGTATTGAGAACATTTTTCCGGTGGCTGTTAAATGAAAAAATTATTTCAGAAAATCCCGTCCCAAGCAGGATTTCCATAAAAAAAGAACAAAAACTCCCGAGATTTTTATCAATAGACGAAATTAATAGGTTGTGTGAAATACCTTCTGTTCATCATGGAATTTCCGAGCATATTGTTTTTCGCGACAGGGCAATCCTTGAGCTTTTTTACTCTACTGGAATTAGAGTTTCGGAGATGTCTGGATTAAATTTAGAGGATATAGACTTCTCTTCTAAATCTTTGAAAGTGATTGGTAAAGGTGACAAAGAGAGAGTTGTTTATTTTGTTGATTTAGCAGCAAAATCATTGAAACGTTATCTTGATAAAGCTAGAGGGGAATTCTCTAGGAATCATTCATCTGATAAAAAGGCATTTTTTTTGTCAGATAGAGGTAATAGAATCAGTATACGTTCAATACAGGATAGAATTAAAAAATATACAAAAATTTCAGGATTGGATAGTAAAGTGCATGTTCATACGCTTCGTCACACTTTTGCAACTCACCTTTTGAACGGAGGAGCTGATTTGAGGGTTGTTCAGGATTTAATGGGCCATTCAAGCCCGTATACTACTCAAATTTATACTCATGTGACTTCACTTGAAGCTCGGAAATCATATTTTTCTGCCCACCCACTTTCAGGAAAGGAGAAAAAATGAAAATTTTGATTATCAATGGTCCTAATCTTAATAATTTGGGATCAAGAGATTCCTCTATTTATGGATCTATGACATTGAGTGAAATTAATGATTATTTGTTACGTTTTGCTAATGATATTGGGGTGGAATTATCTTTTTTTCAATCAAATCATGAGGGAGATTTAGTAGATTTTATTCAACAAAATACACTCTCTTCAGATGGAATACTTATCAATGCTGGGGCAATAACTCATTATGGCCTTTCTCTTAAAGATGCAATTGTTGATTCACAGTTGCCAGTGGTAGAAACACACATATCAAATATTCATTCTAGAGAAAAATTCAGAAGAACTTCAGTATTAGAATCAGTATCTGTTGGTCAAGTGGCTGGGTTTGGGTGGAAAAGTTATGTTTATGCTTTAGATTTATTGTTGGATTATTTAAACAGTGGTAATTGATTTTGATTCAAGAGTTAAATATGTAATAGATTCTTTGGAATCTAGATGTTTGCCTGCTGTCATAATTAAAAATCCTTCAAATATTAATTATCTTACGGGATTTTCAGGGTCAAATGCTTGTTTGTTGATTACTTTTCAAAAAAAATACTTTTTTACTGATTCTAGATATTTAGAAGACTCAAAAAAACAATTTAAATCTTGGATAGTACAAAGGTATTCAAAAGATTTTCATGAAATCGTGGACAAATTATATGACCTAAGCATCGTAAAAGTTGGTTATGAGTCAAAAACATTAACTCAATTTGATTTTGAAAATTTGTCAAAAAACACTCTTGAAATAGATTTTGTTAAAGCTGATGGTTTAATTGAAGAAATCAGATCTGTTAAAGATTCATGTGAAATTATTCAGATAGAAAAATCTATTAAAGTTGCTGATCTAACAATGGAATGGATTCTTAGTCAAAATTTGGAAGGGATGACAGAGATAGAAGTTTCTAGAATGATTAAAAAACAATTTCTTGAATTAGGTGCAGACGATGTTGCGTTTAGTAGTATTGTGGCCACAGGATTAAATTCTGCAGTTCCTCATCATTATCCTGACGATTCTATTATTCAATCAGGCGATTGTTTAGTAATAGATATGGGTGCTGAAATTGGCAATTATCGTAGCGATATTACCCGTACTACTTTTATTGGGGAAAAAACCGGAAAATTTGATGAAATATATGATTTGGTTTTGCAGGCTCAAAAAACAGGAATTTCATCAATTACTGAAGGAATTACAGGTGGGCAAATAGATCAAATAGTCAGAAGTAAAATTGAAGAAATTTCTCCGGGATTCTCTAAATATTTTATTACGGGATTAGGCCATGGAGTTGGTTTGGATATACATGAATATCCCATGTTGATTCCAAATTCTTCAGATAAAATTTACCAAAATTCTGTTTTTACTATTGAGCCTGGTGTGTATTTGCCTGAGTGGGGTGGTATTAGAATTGAAGATATGGTTTTATTCAAGGATAATCAAGTTTCAGTTTTAACAAAATCTAAAAAATAAATCGGAGCAATTAATGTCTGTAGGATATGGTGATTTAAAAAAAGGTATGTCAATTGAAATGGATGGTGAACCATATTCAGTTGTTGAGTATGAAAGAAGTAAAATGCAACAAAGAGCTCCAGTAATGAGGATTCGTTTTAGAAATTTAAAGACTGGTAAAGTTGTTGATAAAACTTTTTCAGGGTATGACGTGAGTTTTACCCCAGCAGATGTTCAAAGGCGTAAGGCTCAATATATCTATAAAGATGAAGATTTTTATTACTTTATGGATGGGCAATCATACGAACAATTCCCTATGAGTTCTGAGCAGATAGGGGAAGCATTAAATTTTATTATTGAACAAACAGAAGTAGATTTAGTTTTTTTTGATGAAAATCCTATTTCTATAGATTTACCAACTAGTGTGGATTTAAAAGTTGTTAGCTCTCCTCCTGGGGTTAAGGGGGATACTGCTCAAGGAGCTACTAAGTTTGCAGTATTGGAAACTGGTATTGAGATTTCAGTACCATTATTTATTAATGAGGGTGATGTCTTGAAAATTGATACTAGGAGTGGAGAATACCTCTCCAGAGCGTAATGTCTGCTCTTACAGTTAGTGACATAATTACTCATTTGAATCATTTACTTTCAGTAGATGAAATTACCAGTGATCTTTGTATTATTGGGGAAGTTTCTAGGGTTTCTACTGCTAGTTCTGGGCATAGCTATTTTACTATTAAAGATTCTGACAGCTCCCTAGATTGCGCTCTTTTTAGAGGTGGAGTTGGCAGTGAACATATACAACAAGGTAGTGAAATATTAGTTTTTGGAAAAGTTTCTATTTATGGTAAAAGTGGTCGCCTTCAAGTGATAGCTAATTTGATTCAACCATCAGGTACAGGCTTGTTACAGGCAAAGTTTGAAGAAATGAAAACAAGGCTTGAGAAAGAAGGTCTTTTTGATGTTTCAAGAAAACGAAATTTACCTAAATTCCCTAGAGTGATTGGGGTTGTCACCTCAGAAGATGCCGCTGCATGGGAGGATATTAAAACAACTATTACTAATCGATTTCCAAAAGTGGAAATTCATTTGTCTCATTCTTTAGTGCAGGGAGATGCGGCTCCTCAACAAATTTCTGAAGCAATAGATTTGCTTAATAATTATTCTGAAGTTGATGTCATCATAGTTGGTAGAGGAGGTGGTTCTGTAGAAGACCTCTGGGCTTTTAATGAGGAAATCGTAGCTCGGGCGATTTTTAGTTCAAAAATTCCTGTTGTCACAGGAATTGGGCATGAGACTGATTTTTCTATATCAGATATGGTTGCAGATTTTTCTGCATCTACTCCGACAGCTGCAGCTGTTTCTGTTGTCCCTGATTTGTTAGAAATTAATCAACAAATATTAAATTTTAAAAGAAGATTTAATCACAATTTATCACTGGAATTAGAAAAACATAAAAACAGCTTGTCTTTAAAAATTAATACTATTAATCAGTTGTCTCCGGATTTTGATTACTATAAATTTAGGATTGATGAATCAATGATTAAGATTGACACATTATTTTCCGATCAATTGAGAAATATTACTGAAAGGATTCAGAGATTTGAAGAAAAATTGTCAGATTTGTCTCCAAGTAACACAATTTCACGAGGATATTCTATAGTTCAAAATAAAAAAAATGGAAACATCATCAAATCGAAAGATGATTTAGAGCCGGGTGATAAATTTTCTATTCAGGTTTCGGACGGTATTATAGATGGCGTAGCGGAAAGAACTGGAAATGGATCTTCAAATCATCAACCTCAATTGTTATAACAGGGGAAATATGGAAACTGAAAACTCAAAATCTTTCGAAGAATTGATTGAAAATTTAGAGGAGATAGTCTCATCTCTTGATAAGGGAGGTCTATCTTTGGATGAAGCTTCAATCATGTATGAAAAAGGAATGAAATTAGCTAGTGAAGCTACTAAAATACTCGAGTCAACTGAGATGAAAATCAAGAAAATCAAGAATGAATATGAATCTTCAGAAGGTTCTGAAAATGTTGATAATTAATACATTTGTTACACAAATTTATTAATTATTTCATTGACACATAACTTTTTTTATTCATATACTTCACTAACTTAGTAGGAGTTTTGTGGAACATTAAATTATTAATGATCGCTCAAATTGGTCTCAAAAGTAGAAATAATCCTATTTCTGGCTCACGGATAGCTTCCCGCAAAATTTCCTCAGATTTTTTTGTCAATCTTTTTGATTTTACCCCCGTTATACAGTTGGTTTAAGTGTGGTGAAGAGGTGATGTATTATGGCTAAATTTGTGTTTGTTACAGGTGGAGTAGTTAGTTCTGTCGGCAAAGGCGTGTGTGTTGGCTCTATAGGTAAAATTCTTAAGAATCAAGGTTTTGAAGTCTCTTTATTGAAGCTTGACCCCTATTTAAATGTGGATCCTGGAACAATGTCTCCTTATCAGCATGGAGAAGTTTTTGTTACTACCGATGGAGGGGAAACTGATCTAGATTTAGGGCATTATGAAAGGTTTGTGGATGTTGATCTTACTAGATCTTCTAATTTGACTGCTGGTCAAGTTTATAGTGAAGTTATATCAAAAGAACGAAAAGGTGAATTTTTAGGAGGAACTATTCAAGTTGTTCCTCACCTGACTGATCGTATCAAGCAGCATATGCATGATTTGGCTGAAGAAAGTGACGCGGATGTAATTGTAGTTGAAGTAGGTGGCACTGTCGGAGATATAGAAGGATTACCATTTTTAGAAGCAATTAGACAGATGCGTAATGAAGTAGGGCGAGATAACGTTTTTTATATTCATTTAACTTTCTTGCCAAGCATTTCATCTACTGGTGAATTAAAAACAAAACCAACCCAGCATAGTGTTAGAGAATTGAGAGGAATTGGCATACATCCTGATGCAATAGTATGTAGGAGTGATTCTCCAGTTCCTGAAACTCTAAGACAGAAGATCGTTGTACATTGTGATGTTCCATTAGAAGGAGTGTTTACCGTACCTACTGTTTCTAGCATTTATGAAGTACCGCTTTTGTTAGAAGAGCAAGGTATACCTCAGTTAATTACAAATAGTTTGAATTTAGTTTCGGATGAAAAATCTATAGCTTTAAGCTTGAATGGTTGGGGTCAGTTAGTTGAAAGAATAAAGACTCCAAAAGAAAATTTAAAGATTGGCCTAGTAGGAAAATATGTGGATTTACATGATGCCTACATGTCTGTAAAAGAAGCACTGATTCATGCAGGTCTTTTTCACTCTTTGAATATTGACATTGATTGGATAGCTGCAGAAGAAATTGAAACTAATGGACCTGATCAATTTTTGAAAGGATTGCATGGTGTAGTTATTCCTGGAGGATTTGGTGATAGGGGGATTGAGGGAATGATTTCTGCCGTTGAATTTGCTAGACAAAATAAGTTGCCATACTTAGGGCTATGTTTAGGTATGCAGGTAATGGTGATTGAGGCTGCAAGAAATTTGCTGGGTAAAAAATCTGCCAATTCCCAAGAATTTGATTTGCACACTCCAGATCCCGTAATTCATTTGATGGAAGATCAAGTTGATATCACCCAGAAAGGTGGAACTATGAGATTGGGTGTTTACCCATGTGAAATTCAGCCTAATTCATTGACCGCAAAAGCTTATAGCGAGAAGATGGTAATGGAAAGGCATAGGCATAGGTATGAAGTGAACAACGATTACCGTGAAGAGTTATCGAGAATAGGTTTAAAAGCTACAGGATTGTCACCAGACGGTAGGCTGGTAGAAATTATGGAAATTGAAGATCACCCATTTATGGCAGGTACTCAATTTCATCCAGAATTTTTATCCAGACCTGTTAGGCCGCACCCCATGTTTAGAGATTTTATTGAAAAATCAAATGAAGCTTCTTGATTATCAAGTAGTAGACTCACTATTTTAATAGTGATAGAATGAGGTCGTACAAATCAACAATTCATTTAAAATGAGATCTGTTGTTTCCCCTAACTTTTAATTTCAATTAATTCTGTAATATCAGAATCTATTTAGAAGCCCAATTTATATTTATTGGTAAAAAAATAATGTCGAGGTATATATGCAACTTGCCGAGCTTCAAGCAAAAACAGACCAGGAATTGTTTGATTTTGCTTTAGAAGAAGAATTAGTGGAAGAAGGTCCGCTTCCAAAAAGAATGGATATTTTGAGGAAACTTTTTAAGTTCTATACTGATAGAGAAGAAAATGTTGACGCTTGTGGGATTTTATCAATACTCAATGATGGGTATGGTTTTTTAAGGCAAAATAGCGATCAAAGAGGTGCTGGTGATGTTTATGTCTCTCAATCTCAGATAAGAAGGTTTAGCCTAAGGACTGGAGACTATGTTTTAGGAAACGTAAGGCCTCCAAAAGATGGGGAAAAATATTTTGGGCTGGTTAAGGTTGCGCAAGTTAACGAAACTGATCCTGATAGTTCAAAAAGAAGAAAGCGGTTTGAGGATTTAACCCCGGTTTTCCCTGACGAGATCATAGTTATGGAAACTGGACAAAAACAACTTGCTACTCGCTTGATTGATATGATGTCTCCAGTAGGGAGAGGTCAAAGAGGATTGATCGTTGCTCCTCCAAAAGCTGGAAAAACCACTTTGCTTAAGCAAATAGCTAATGGGATTTCTGAAAATGCTCCAGATATTCATATTATGGTTGCTTTAATTGGTGAGAGACCTGAAGAAGTCACAGATATGAAAAGATCAATTAAGGGAGATGTTTTTAGTTCCACTTTTGATGAACCTGTAGAAGACCATTGCCGTGTTGCTGAGTTGGTTTTGGAAAGGTCTAAGAGGTTGGTGGAATCTGGAGAACATGTATGTATTCTTTTAGACAGTATTACAAGAATGACAAGGGCATATAATTTGGCAGTTCCTAGTAGTGGAAGAACATTGTCTGGTGGTATGGATCCAGTGGCTCTTTATCCACCTAAGAAATTTTTTGGAGCTGCTAGAAATACTGAAGAAGGTGGAAGCTTAACAATACTTGCAGCATGTCTTGTGGATACTGGAAGCAGAATGGATGATGTTGTTTATGAGGAATTCAAAGGAACAGGAAACATGGAAGTTCATTTGGATCGACGAATGTCGGAGAGGAGAATTTTCCCTGCTATAGATATTACAAAGAGCGGAACCAGGCGGGAAGAGATTCTTTTAGGTGAAGATAATTTGAGTAAAATTTGGACAGTTCGCAGAATGTTGACAATGAGAGAAGATACTCAAATGTCTGAAAAAGATTGGTCTGACGGGGTGGAGACTTTTTATAAAAGCATATTGGCTACAAAGAATAATTCAGAGTTTTTATCAAAGTTAAAAGATTTTTAAAAAAATAGGGTTTTTTTGATTGACAGCATTATTTTATGCTTTTAGAATTTTTTATGTCGACGAAAATTATGTGGCTTTTAGTTTTTATGAAATTTTTAATAATTAATTAAGTTTTTATAAAAGCTAAAAAATAGTGTAATTTCTCTTGACAATGTGGGCGGTGGTGATGTACAAATTCATAGGTCGGAAGCTGAATAGCTCCTGAAATACTAGCTGTTCGCTAAAAAGTGATAGTTGGTTGTTTAATTTAATAATTTATCTTCCCCTTGTATAGGGGAAAACTAGGGAACCGAAAAAAATAACCCAAAAGGGGGACAGAGAAAGTGAAGAATTTACTTAAGTTTATAGGCATAGGATTGGTGCTCGTAATGGCTGTATATTCTCAAGGTATTGCTCAAGAGGCGCCTGTAGAAGCTGCAGCAGCTGCGATTGCTAATAATGACATTGAGTTTCTTGAAAACGACTCAAGCAATGAGGGTCAGGTAGTAAAGCACTACCCAGCAACTTCTGCTGGTGGTACTAACGCTCAGACTCATGACGTTCGTTTTTATATTAATGACTCTGACCTCAACAAGGTTCAGGACGGACTTACTACCATTAAAGGTAATAACGGTAATGCCGACGTGAACACGATTCAGAATGAATCAACTATTGAGTTAGATGCAGATGACATAGCTACCATTGACGCTACTGATGCTAATGGATCAGCAGCTCCTCTTGGTGGCATGACTGATACTGATGGTTATGACTCAGCTGGAACTCCTAAAACAGCTCTTGTTGCAAACACTCTTGCTGTTAAATTAGGTACAGCTGTTAAGACTTTCCAGATCGACGCCCAGGATGACGTTAATGGAACTTTCAGTTTGTCAGCTGACGCTATCATTTCTGATACTGTTTTCTTGACTGCTACTTACAAGTTCAATTCTGTACAGGAATATAGTGCTGTCCCTACTGGTACTACTGGTGCAGGAGTAGACATTAATACTCGAAGAGTAAAAGTGACTAGTACTTCTGACTCCGGTGGAGAATGGGTAGCTATTGGTGAGAGAGTTGACCAAAGTAGAACTCACACTAACATCAATCAGGCTGCTTCTAAGGCTATTGATTCGAGTATTTTCGCTGGTACTGTAAAGATTGGGTCGGATGCTTCTTATGCCGCATCAGGTGACTCAACTATTTGGGTACAAGACGGAGACACATTGACAGTTACTTATTACGCTGCCGGTACTGATAGTGACGGAAGCGGAGCTGTTGATGCAGACGAGATAGGTTCTGTAATTGCTACAACTACAGCAACTATTGATGACTCTGCTCCATCAATTGGAAATGTGTCACCAGCTGATGGCACACTTACTAAAGATACATCTCCAGATCTATCTTTCACAATCACTGATACAGGAGCTGGTTTTGGTAGTTCAGTAACTACTTTTGGTAGCTATGTAGCTGTTTACATTAACGGTTGTATTGTTACAGATGCTGAACTAGGCGTAAGCTCATTTGCTAAAGACGCTATTACAGTGACTTATACTGCTCCTGTTGGAGAAAAATACTCTGATACCGCTGGTATTGGAGCTACTAAAGAATCCGGAACTATTGACTGTACTGACTTGTCCAGTGGTGACGCTGCTTCTGAAGCAGAAGACCGAACTAGTGGTGGTTACGAAATCAATACAACAGCTAACAATGCTGACACTACATTGAAGCGAACTATTGATGGTAACCCGTTCCCTATTTCAATTGTTGCTACTGATGCTGCTGGTAACTCCAAGACTCTTGGAGCCAGGACAGGCGGTGGATCAACAGACCTAGACGTTTATATTGACTCAGCAGCTCCTGCAGCTTCCAGTGTTACTGGTGCTAAAGCATGGAGTTCCGCAGATAAGAAAGACGTTGACGACAACAGTTCAATCAAAGTCGTATTTGATGAGAGTATCGACATTGATAGTGTTCAAGCATCAGACTTCACTATTAGTGGAACAGGTGTAACAAGTTCAGAAATTGTTTCTATCACATCAGGTGGTGGAACAGCAGCAGCTCCTGCAGCAGCTGGTACAGCAGTTTATTTGGACTTGGCAGCTGATCTAGGTCCTAATGCTAAACCAAAAGTTAAATTGGTTAGTACTATTACTGACCTAGCTGGTAATGAATTGAAGCCTACATCTTCACAGATGACAAATAATGGTGGAATTACATTAGGTACAGCTGCTGATGGTGTTAAGCCTACTTTGTCTGGTATGACTATTGGAGATAACTTACTAGACTCTAAAGAAACTACTAAAATTAGTTTGACTTCAAATGAGAATTTGACTAAGACTAACGAGACTCTTGCTAACGGCTGTACTTGTGGATCCGTTACTGGTGGAATTGACAATGATGCTGATTTGGACGCTGGTGGTGCTGGTGCAGATACATCTAAGCTTTCAGTAACTTTGTCTACTCCTACAACTGGTAGTGCAAACATTAAAGAGACTTCAGCTCCATTTAGTGATCCAACTGGAACACCTTCAGCTGGTATCTACGGTATCGTTATGGTTGGTAAAGATGCTGGAGGTAACAAAGGTATTGGTGGAATCGTGAAAGTAACTGATGAAGACATTTCTAAATACTTCACAGTTGCGGGTAAAATCGGTACTACTGAAGCTGACGCTGCTTGGAACGCTGACGATGAAGAATTAACATTTAAGGCTGCAAAAGGGCCTCTAGCTGACCACGATGGTGACGGCGAATTGTCAGACTCCATTGCTGGTATCTCAGTTGGTGGTACAGCTAAGTTGTCTACTGAATTAGATGACATGCACGTTGAGCACATTGATTTAGGTGAAGCTGAATCTATCACATTAAAATTGGATAGTGCTGCTAACTTTGGTGCAATTGCCGTAGGTTCAACTGTTAAGATTTCTTACTATTATGTTGCTGATGACAATATAGTTGAAGTTGACAAAGATGCACCTACAGCTACATTTAGTCCAGCAGACGGTTCATCAACTACTGACACAACACCTTCAATTAGTGTTACTTGGGACGATGATGAATATGGATGGGACTCTTTCACAACTGTTACTTTAACTAAAGCAGAAATGAAAGACCCAGCTGGTGTAACTACTGATATCAGTGCACAAATGACTTCAACTGATAACAAGTCTTTCTACTTCAAGCCTACTGAAGCATTAGCTTTAGGTGAGTATAAGATGACATTTAAGGCTAAAGATGCTACTGATAACGAGAGCTCTGACAAGAGCTTTAAGTTCACAGTTAAAGCTAGAAGCAAGACTTCTATAAGTATGTCTCCAGGTTGGAACTTGATTTCATTACCAGGTGAACCTGCTGACAATGCTATTAACTCAGTTATTACTAATTCACAAGTTACAACTGTTTTGACATACGATCCATCTACACCAGGTGGATGGTTAACAGCAGTTCGTGATGGTGATTCATTGGTAGGTACTTTAGAAACTATTGATGCTAGCCATGCTTACTGGGTACTAACAAATAACAGTGATGCAATTAAAGTTGATATTCCTGGTTATACAGGTGGAGTTGCTGCAGTACCTCCAGCCATTGACATAGTTGTTGGTTGGAACTTAATTCCTGCAGTTTCACTATCCGGTGCAGCTGATTGGGACATTGACTTGTACTTAGCTGGATTAACATGGGTTAAAGCTAAATCTTGGAATGCAGCTACTGAAGCATGGATCGAATTAGATTCAGTAACTGACAATGGTGCTAGTAGTATGGTTAGTGGTAAAGGTTATTGGTTGTACGCTACTAAAGCTGGAACATTAGTACCTTAAAGGTATTGTTTAACTGAAGTTTTTTACTTCGGTTTATTAAAGGGCTCCTCTCTTTTGAGAGGGGCCTTTTTTTATAACAAATATTTTGTTTTCATTTTCTCTATCATGTATAATTGCGCTATGAAATTACTTGCTAATCAACATGTTTTATATGCATTTTTAGCACTATTATTATGTGCTGTTTTTTCTCAATCTAATTCAACAGTTCATGCTGCTGGTCCTGCTGGGATTCCCCCGTGGCCATCTATATTTTCTGGAGATGTCACAGTCGATGGATCACCTGCAGTAGATGGATTAAAAATTGTTGGTGTGATTGATGATTACATTTCTAATCCTGTGTACACTAAAAATGGTCGTGTTTCTGGCTTAACCGTTGGTGGCCCTTCAACTTCTTATTTCGGTAAAGAAATTAAATTTTTATTAGAAGATGTTGTTTATGCTGATCAAGTTACGCGTTTTTTGAATGTTGCTGTTCCAACTAACACCCCTATTTCTTTAACTTTTTCTGCTATTCCTGAACCTACTCCTACCCCATTACCTACTTCTACTCCATTACCAGTTATCACTCAGTCTCCTACTTCTATTCCTCCCACTCCCACTGCCACCCCTATTCCTCTCGGCCCTTCTGATATTGGGCCATTGATTTTTAGTGGTAATGTAATAGTCTCTGGTGGTGCTAATGTTGAAGGTTTCGAGATTTCAGCTTCTTTTTCTGATTTTCCTACTACCTATCCATCAGTAATAGATAAAGACCTGAAATATCATAATTTAGTTGTTGATACTGACGACGATGATAGATTACACAATGGCGCAGAAATTACTTTTTATTTGAATGGTCCTGGAATTGATCCTGTAAATTCACTTAAATCCAATGTGACCGCTACTTATTCACAAACTTCTGATGTGATTACTATTTTAGATTTAGTGTTTGTTCCTACTTCTCCATTGAAAATACCTGAACCTGCTAAAGAAGAAGAAGTCTTTATAAAATTCACTCCCACTCCCACTAATACTCCTATGCCAATTCCTCCTACAGCAACTGTTGTAACTTTACCTACAGCTCAAAGTATTGATCAAGAAACAGAAGAAAGTTCTGCTGCGTGTAATAAGCCTGTTGGGCCTGTCTCATTTTTTACTGGAATGAGTAATATTATGACTATGATTGCTCCATTACTGCTTGTCATAGGGTATAAAAGAGTTAGAAAGTTTTGGGACTAGAGTTACTGTTTTAAATTTTATTCAGTAATATAATTTTTCTTTCTGGTGGCAAATTTGTTTCAGTAACGTTTAATCTATTTTGACTTTGTACATCACTTCCACCTAGTTCTGATATTAACGCTTCTTTTGTAGTCCCTGCATCTTCGGGTGCAATATAGTCATTAGTAGTTACAGGAATAATAATTCTAGGTTGTAAAGAAGTAATGACTTCTTGTAAATTTGAACTGTTAAATGAAGTTTCATCAGGTATAGGTAAGATCAAGATTTGAGGTTTACCTATTTGGTCAAATTGGGTTGGTGTTAATTTTTGTTTTAAATTACCTATGTGACAAATTACTAAACCTTCGACTCTGATACTGTAGATTGTGTTTAAGACGCCATTTTGAGGATTATCTTCTGATTGTGTCCCTGTACCTATCCCAGTTATATAAAAATGCTTTATTTCGTATTCTCCGGGACCGGAAATAATTTTAGGCGAACCTTTAACGCCAGAAGTACTAGAATGTTTTAAATCATTGTTACTTACAGTGACTATATTTGCATTTGGTGAATTAAAAAATTCACCATCAGAAGTATCAAAAGGGTCAGTGATTAGAATTATGTCTCTACTATTAATTGAAATAGAAGAGTGTCCAAGCCAGTTAATTTCCATATTTAATCCATTATTTTAATTAATTTGAGTATAACAATCAGTTCTATAAATCTACAAGCTAATTATTACTCATTTAATGTAGAAGGTATTAAAAATTAATAGTATTCTATTTAATTATGTTTGAATCACTTACAGAAAAACTTAATACTACTTTTGATAAATTAAGAAATAAAGGAAAGTTAACAGAAAAAGATGTTGATGATGCTTTAAGAGAAATTAGATTAGCTTTGTTAGAAGCTGACGTTAATTTTAAAGTTGCTAGATCTTTTATATCTTCTATTAAAGAAAAAGTAATCGGAAATGAGCTTTTGTCCACAATTTCTGCTGGGCAACACGTGATTAAGACTGCTCATGAACAATTAATAAGTATACTTGGAGAAAAATCTTCAAAATTATTAGTTTCAGATAAAAACCCTTCAGTGATCATGATGGTGGGATTGAATGGGTCTGGTAAAACTACTACTTCATCAAAATTAGCTGCATTTTTAAAAAAAAATGGTAATTTACCTACTTTGGTCGGAGCTGACATTCATAGACCTGCAGCAATTGATCAATTAAAGACATTGTCTTCTCAAATTGACGTTCAAGTATTTGAATATGGGACAGAATTTTCTGCCTCTGAAATAGCAGCAAAAGGATTAAAAGATAGCCAAAATATTAATGCTAGTCATGTGATTGTAGATACCGCTGGTAGATTTCAAATAGATGAAGCTTTAATGAAAGAACTCAAAGAAATTTATCACCGAATTGATCCTGTTGAAGTTTTATTAGTAGTTGATGCTATGACTGGCCAAGAGGCAGTGAATATTGCTACAGAATTTAATGAACACATAGGAGTTACTGGGTTAGTTCTTACAAAAATGGATGGAGATGCAAGGGGTGGATCTGCTTTATCAATTAATTCTGTAACAGGAATTCCGGTTAAATTTATAGGTATGGGAGAAGCTCCCGATCAATTGGAAATATTTTATCCAGAAAGATTAGCAGACAGAATTTTGGGTATGGGTGATGTTGTTACATTAGTTGAAAAGGCTAGATCTCAATTTGATGAAACTCAAACAGCAGAATTAGAAAAAAAAATCAGAAATGAAACATTTGATTTACAAGATTTTTTATCTCAAATGCAAGCAGTTCAAAATATGGGCCCTATTGGACAAATGCTGGATATGATTCCAGGATTTTCACAAATGAAGGGTAAGATGAATGCTGATCAATTAGACGGTTCACATTTGTCTAAAGCAGAAGCAATAATTTTGTCAATGACTCCCACAGAAAGGCAAAAACCTGAATTGATTGGTGGAAGTAGACGTAAAAGGATTGCACAGGGAAGTGGGACTACTGCACAAGATGTTAATCAATTGTTGAATCAATTTAAACAAGTTAAAAAAATGATGAAAGCTATGTCATCTCCCGGTGGGCAAAAAAAGATGATGAGAATGATGTCTCAGAAAGGAAATAAACTAGGCTTTTAAATTCAAATATGGTCACTGTGATATAATAATGGAAAATTATTTCATATTTTTGAAATTATTAACAACTGAATAATGGAGGAATCGCGTGGATATTTTAATTTTAGCGATAGCCGTCCTAATCAGTTTAATTGTTGGTTTAAGTTTTGGTTTATTAATAAAACGTCTGATTACTCTTCGGAATAATTCTGTAGCTCAGACACAAGCTGAGAAGATTTTAGATGAGGCTCAAGAAAAACAAAGATCTATAATTCTCGAAGCTAAAGAAGAATCTCTTCAAAGCAGAAGAGAAACTGAAAATGAGCTAAAAGAAAGAAGATCTGAAGTTAGACGTAATGAAAGAAGAATAGCTAGAAGAGATGAGAATTCAGAAAAAAGATCTATTAACTTAGAGAAGCGTGAAAAAAGACTTAATGAACGTGAATCTGAAATTGATTCTATAAAAGCTGATTTAGACAATTTAGTCGAAAGACAAAATCAACAATTAGAAACTGTAGCTGAGCTATCCATGGATGAGGCAAAAGACCTTATTATGAGTAGAGCAGAGGACGATATCAAACATGATCTCGCAGTAAAATATAAGGATTTTGAAGATACTGCGAAAAGTGAAGCCAACGATAAGGCTCGTATGGTTTTGGGACAGGCAATGCAAAGACTAGCGTCTGATGTAGTGTCTGAATCTACAGTTAGCACTGTAGAAATACCTAGTGATGATATGAAAGGTAGGCTAATAGGTAGAGAGGGTAGGAATATTCGATCTATTGAGAAAGCTACTGGGGTAGATTTGATCATTGATGATACCCCTCAAGCAATCACAATTTCCTGCTTTGATCCAGTGAGAAGAGAAATTGCAAGATTAGCTTTAACTAAATTGGTTGCTGATGGTCGAATTCATCCTGCCAGAATTGAAGAAATGGTAAATAAAGCTACTGAAGAAATAGATGAAATCATTTGGAAAAGTGGCGAATCTGCTGTTTTAGAAGCTGATGTAAGAGGATTACATCCGGAATTAATTAAATTACTGGGAAGATTGAAGTACAGATATAGTTACGGTAGTAATGTGTTAATGCATTCTCTTGAAACTTCTCATTTGGCAGGCATGCTTGCCTCAGAAATTGGAGCTAATGTAAAAACAGCCAAATTGGGGGGACTATTGCATGATGTTGGTAAAGCAATGACTCATGAAATAGAAGGTCCTCACGCTGAAATTGGCGCAGATTTTGCAAAAAAATACAAAATTTCTCACCGTGTTATTACTTGTATAGCTGAACACCATGACGATGAAATGAGTAGTACTGAATCTTTTGTTGTTGCAGCAGCAGATGCTTTAAGCGCAGCTAGACCTGGTTCTAGAAGAGATACAGTTGAAAATTACGCAAAACGAATGGAAGAATTAGAAGAAGTAGCCGGTAGTTTTGAAGGTGTAGAGAAATGTTTTGCAGTTCAAGCTGGTAGAGAAGTGAGAATAATGGTTGAGCCTGATTCTATGGATGATGTTAAATCTGCTGGATTAGCTAGAGATATTGTTAAAAATATTGAAGATAAACTTGCTTATCCTGGGCAAATAAAAGTAGTTGTTATTCGAGAAAAACGATCTGTAGAATACGCTAGATAGTATTCACTTAGACAAAACAAGTTTTATGTCATTCGTGTTGGTTTATTTGTTTGCATCTGTACCTATAGGGTATATAGTTTCAAATTGGTTAAATAAAACTGATATTTTAAAGACTGGCTCAAAAAGTTCAGGTGCAGCCAATGTTATTGCCAATGTGGGACCATTATGGGGAGTACTGGTTGGGGTAATTGATTTAGTATGTAAAGGATATTTATGTACTTTATTTTTACATCAATTGAATCTTTCAGAGTTATATTTATATTTTTGTGTAATCGCTTTAATTATTGGTCATAATTGGTCTGCCTTTTTAATTTTTAAGGGAGGACGTGGAGTTTTAACTTCAATTGGAGTGTTTTGCGCTTTGGGATTATATATTGAAGTATTAATTTTATTTGCTTTATTAGTAGTGATTGGAAGGCTTCTTATATATAAGGACAGTGGGTTTTGGACTTTAATTGCTATAATTTTCCTACCATTTTTAATGATAGGTTTTGATAGAGAATTAAATGTATTTTTAATAGTTACGAGTATTCTTTTTCTAGTGATTTTAAAGAGAATTTTATCTAACTCTCCGTCAACTGTTTTATCACGTTTTCCGTATACTTTGATTAATAGAATCATTTGGGATCGTGATATTTTGAATAAAGAAAAATGGCTAGAACAGCAGATTTAGCACTATAATAGTTTACTGAAAATGCTGATATGGAGATATTGATTTGTTAAAAACAATAAATTGTGGAGAATTATCATCTAGTAATGTGTCTGAGGTAATCTCGGTTGCGGGATGGGTTCATCGTAGACGGGATCATGGGAATTTAATTTTTATAGATTTGAGAGACAGGTCTGGAATAGTTCAAATTGTTTTTAATCCTGAAATTTCACATGAAGCCCATGAAATAGCTGAATCACTAAGGAATGAGTGGGTAATTCAAGTTAAAGGCACTGTTTTATCTCGTGATGCCCAGGCAATAAATCCCGAACTACCTACAGGTGAAATAGAAATTTTTGCAGATGAAATCAATGTTCTTAATGAGTCCTTTACCCCACCATTTTATGTGAATGAAGAAACTGACGTTGATGAAAATTTACGTTTGAAATTCAGGTATGTTGATTTACGTCGAGAAGGAATGAAAAATGCCTTAATTACACGACACAAAGTAGTTAAATACATTCGAGATTTTTTGGACGCAGAAGAGTTTATTGAAATAGAAACTCCTATTCTAATTAAAAGTACCCCAGAAGGAGCTAGAGATCATGTTGTTCCTAGTAGGCTTTATCCAGGTACATTTTATGCTCTTCCTCAATCTCCACAACAATTGAAACAATTACTAATGGTTGGTGGAATAGAGAAATATTTTCAAATTGCTAGATGTTTCAGAGATGAAGACTCTAGGTCTGACAGACAACCTGAGTTTACTCAATTGGATCTAGAAATGAGTTTTGTTTCTCAAGAAGATATATTGACTTTGACTGAAAATTTATTTTCTAAAATGATTTCTACAATTTTGCCTGAAAAAAATATACCTGTACCTTTCCCTAGAATTACTTATCAAGAAGCTATGGATTCTTATGGCATAGATAGGCCAGATTTACGCTTTGGAATGAAAATGCATGATCTTTCTGACATGTTTAAAAGCTTAGATTTTCAAGTCTTTCAAAATGTAATTTCATCTAATGGGATTATTAAAGGGTTTTGTGTCCCTAAAGCTTTTGAATTTACTAGAAAAGAAATTGACGATTTGACCGAATTTGTGAAATCAAGAGGTGCAAATGGATTAATTTCTATAGCAATTGATCCATCATCAAAATCTATTGAAGACTTTGAAATGGATCAAGTAAAGTCAAATATTTTAAGATTTTTAGATCATGATCATATTTCAAAGGTTTTAAAAATCACTGAAGCGAATCCTGGTGATCTTGTATTTATAATAGCAGGTGATATTGAATCTACTAATGCTTCCTTAGCCTCATTGAGGCATTTAATGGGCGAGAAAATGAATTTAATTAATCCCAATGACCTTGCTTTAGCATTTGTTACAGATTTTCCTCTTTTTGATTGGGATCAACAGGAAAAAAAATGGAAAGCATCTCATCATGCTTTTTGTTTACCAAAAGATGGATATGCTGATTTTTTGAGTTCTGATCCAGGTAAAGTTATAGCTCAATCATATGATTTGATTTGTAACGGTTTAGAAATGGCTAGTGGGTCTATTAGAGTACATAATAGAGATCTCCAAGAGAAAATCTTTGAAGTTTTGGGATATTCAAAAGAAGATGTTTCTGAGAGATTTTCACAATTACTTGACGCCCTAGAATATGGAGCACCCCCTCATGGAGGAATTGCTCCCGGAATTGATAGGTTGGTAATGGTACTACTAGGCAAAGATTCTATTAGAGATGTAATTGCTTTTCCAAAGACTCAAAGCCAAATGGATCCTTTGTTTGGTGCTCCTTCCCAAATTGAAGATGATCAGTTGAGAGAATTAAATATAGCTTTAATTAATGAAGATTAAGAAGCAGATTTAATTTGTAAATTAGGGATATCTACAATTTCCCCATTATTTGATCCCACAATTTTTATAGGCTCTTCACCTAATATAGAATTTGCATCAACGACACATGAAAATTTTCCCTTTAAGCTAGGAAGTTCATACATGGTTTCTAGTAATGTTTTTTCTAAAATAGATCTTAATCCTCTTGCTCCAGTATTTTGCTCTATTGCTTTTTCTGCTGCAGCTTCTAACGCAGAATCGGTAAATTCCAAAGAAACTTCATCCATTTCAAAAAGTGCTTGATATTGTTTAATAAATGCATTTTTAGGTTCGGTTAGTACTCTAACTAGATCATCTCGTAGTAATTCATCTAATGTCACTGGCACTGGGAGTCTTCCCACAAATTCAGGTATAAAACCGTACTCAACCAAATCATCAGCATTAATATGATGTCTGATATCATTTTTGTTGTTGGAATGGTTTCTTTTTTGTTCAGTAGATTTGAATCCCAATGTGAAATTATCTTTACGAATTCTTCGTTCTATGATTTCAGTCATTCCTTCAAATGCCCCACCAACCATAAATAAAATATCGTCAGTTTTGATTTGCATAAATTCTTGATGAGGATGTTTTCGCCCGCCCTGAGGAGGAACATTTGCGATGCAACCTTCTATGATTTTTAATAATCCTTGTTGAACTCCTTCTCCTGAAACATCTCTGGTAATTGATGGATTGGGGTTCTTTCTTGCTATTTTATCTATTTCATCTATGTAGATGATTCCATGCTCCGCACGTTTAATATCATTGTCGGCCGATTGAATCAATCTTAATAAAATATTTTCAACGTCTTCTCCTACGTAACCTGCTTCTGTTAGAGAAGTTGCATCTGCTATTGCAAATGGTACATCTAAAATTTTTGCTAAAGTTTGAGCTAAATGTGTTTTCCCTGATCCAGATGGACCAAACATTAAGATGTTAGCTTTTTGTAATTCTATTTCAGAATTATTTTGATGATTTGACCATACTCTTTTGTAGTGATTATAAACTGCAACACTAAGTATTTTTTTTGCATCAGATTGGCCTATCACATATTCTTCTAGTCGTTCAAATATGTATTTAGGTGTGATCCCTCGATCTAGAGGATTAATAATTGAATTTGGTTTTTCTGGATTTTCTTCTGAAATGATCTGTTCACACAATGTTACACATTCATCACATATAAATACCTGATCAGGACCGGCTATCAATCTTTTTACTTGAACTTGTGGTTTGTTGCAAAAAGAACAAAAATAATCTGCATTTTGATTTGACATTGAAAAATCCTATTTTGATTCTGTATTGTGAGAGGACATTACAACGTCTATTAATCCATATTCTTGAGCTTGATCTGCACTCATATAAAAATCTCTATCAGAGTCTCTAGCTATTTTTTCATAAGGTTGTTTTGTGTGCTCTGACATAATCGTTCTAATTTTGTCTTGCATCCTGATTATTTCTCTAGCTGCTATTTCTATATCTGAGGCTTGTCCTTGAGCTCCACCTAAAGCTTGATGCATGTGAATAGTGGAATTAGGTAAAGCAAACCTTTTTCCAGTTGCTCCACCACAAAGTAAAACAGTTCCCATACTTGCAGCCATTCCTACACATATAGTTGAGACATCAGGTCGAATTAATTGCATTGTGTCATATATAGCTAAGCCAGCTGTAATTACTCCTCCGGGAGAATTTATATATAAATTGATATCTCTTTCAGGGTCTTCTCTATCTAGAAACAGTAATTGAGCAATGATAGCGTTAGCAACTTGATCATTGATTCCAGTACCTAAAAATATAATTCGTTCTTTTAATAGAAGAGAGTAAATGTCATATGTTCTTTCACCTCTAGGATCTCTTTCTACTACATAAGGGATGATGTTTTCAAAATTATTGTCGATCAAATTATTCTCCTTCTGTTTCGTCAATCTTTTCATTTGGCAAATCAGATTCTTTTCCTGATGCAATTTCTTCTAGTCTTTCAATTGTCTTATCTGTCAGTAGTGTTCTAAAAAGATAATTTCTCATTTCTTCATTTTGAGTGGAATTTGGAATTTCACCTTCTGAGTTTGAAAAAATTTCTTGAATTTTCATTTCAATTTCGTTATCTGAAATTTCTATGTTTTCCTGTTCAGCAATTTTAGATATTAAAAAAGATCTTTTGATTCTACCTTCAGCTTCTTCTTGAGCTTCATTATGTAATTCTTCTTCAGTTTTCCCTATTGATTGTAGATAATCTTGTATATCCATATTTGCTTGAGTGACCATTTGAGTATGTTGTTGAATAATATTCTCCGCTTCATTTTGTATTAATAAAGGTGGTACTGAAATATTTGCTTCTTTCATTACTGACTCTATAATGCTTTCTCTAAAATCAAAGTTACTTTGTTGTTCCGATTCTGTTTGTATCCCTTTTTGAATTTCTTCTTTAAGTTCGTCTAATGTTTCATATCCTTCGCCAATTCCTTTTGCAAAATCGTCATTAAGTTCAGGAAGAACTCTGTGTTTAATATCTTTAATTAATACTTCGCAATTTATTGTTTGGCCTGCCAATTTAGTATCGCTAAAATCTTCTGGTATTTCTAATTCAAATGAATTTTGTGAATCAACTTTTAAGCCTATTAATTTTGTTGAGAATCCTGGAAAAGGCCTTCCAATTTCCTCATTGACTAAATATACAGCGTCAGTTTCTTCTATTATGATTTCCTCGGAGATAGAACACTTGATTTGAGCAGTGATCATATTACCTTCTTCGATTTCTGACTCGAATGGTTCCCAGGTAGCAATACTCAATCTAAGCTGTTCAAGCCTTTCATTAATTGATTCTTCAGTAATTTCAATTTCTTGTTTTTCTATTCGAATGTCTTTGTATGCATTTAATTCAATTTCGGGTCTTAACGGAATAGTTGCATTAAATTTGATAGGATTAATTTCTTGTAGATCAATACTTGGTAATCCAACTGCATCTAATTCTTGCTCCTGAATAGCTTGAAATGTCATTTCAGGAAGCATTGTTTCTATGATTTCATTAAGTAAATAATCTTTACCATAAAATTGTTCTATCACAGATCTCGGGGCTTTTCCTTTCCGGAAACCAGGGATGTTCGCTTTTTGCACAACACGTTGGTAAGCGCGGTTAATGAATGGGTCTACATCATCTTCCTCGAGTTCAATGTGTAAAACTGTTTGTCTGTCTTGAATTTCATCTTGTGAAATTATCAACTTATCACCTGTGTTTAAAATTTAGAGCAGCCTAACAATTATATCACCAACCAATGATTAAGTATCATTTGATATAATTTATTGACACTAATTGTTAATGTATTTTACGATCAAACTATAGGTTTTTTAATCAATATAGGTAATAAGATGCCTGATAAATTTGAAGAAGAAATTGAAGAAATTTTAGAAAAAAACCAAGAAGTTACTCCTGATTTATCTCATTCAAATCAAACTTCTCAAAAGAGTTTTATGGAAGATTTAAATTTTTGGTTTTTAGACGCTACTACTAGGAGAATAGGGTCATTTACATTTTTCAGATTGATTTTAGGAATAGTTCTATCAATTTTACTTACTCTCATTACTCGCATTTACCTCTTTAGTGTTTTAACTTTATTTTTCTTAACTATGATTTTTGTTTTAGTTTCTGTACCAAGAGTTAAAACTAATAGAATCGATAACCCTATTTCAGTTAAATCAATATTTAAAATATTCCGTTTGAAAAAATAAAAATGGAATTAACCTTATTTTTTGCATTTAGTGCAGGTTCAGTAGCGGCGTTTAATCCATGTGGAATTGCTATGTTTCCAGCATATATTGGATTTCAATTAGACCAAAAAAAATCTCAGGAATCTTTTGTTTCTTTAATTTTTCGTGGGAGTATTTTAGGTTTATTTATGACAATGGGGTTTTTGCTAGTGTTTGCTCTAGTCTCTTTTGTTTTGATTTTAGGTGGAACTTTTGTCGCATCTTTTCTTCCAATTATCTCGGTACTGATCGGTGTTTTGATCATGAGTTTAGGTGTTTATTTGTTACTCAGTAATACGAAATTTTCTTCAGGATTATTTTCTTCTTTACAATTTGGAAATGTTAGTAGCAATTTTCAAACTTTTTTGTTTGGAATAGCTTATGCATTGATTTCAATCAGTTGTGCACTCCCAGTATTTTTGGCAGCCCTTGGGATAATTATTGGTGTGGGTATTTCTTCAGATAACTTGATAGATGTATTTTTAGGGATGATTTTTTATAGTTTAGGCATGGGTACTATCATTACAGGAGTAACTTTAGGTGTATTGTTTTTTGATGACGCGGTACAGAAAATTGTAATCGGACTTACGCCAATAATTTCTTCAATAGGAAAATTTGCAATGATAATTTCTGGTATTTACATTATCTATTATTGGGTTTTAGGAACTGGAAGTGATTTATTTTTTATGAGATTAGAAAATTTTGGTTTTTAATTTTCTGCTACTACAGGATTTGATAGTACGCCTACTCCACTAATTTCAACCTCTACTACATCTCCTGGGAAAATGTCCCCCGGAGTTCCGGGAGTTCCTGTCATGATAACGTCCCCCGGCATCAAAGTGACCACTGCGCTGACATATTCAATTATTTTAGTTAGAGGATGCAATAAATCGGAGGTGTTTTGGTTTTGTTTTTCTTCACCGTTCACCCTACAAATTACCTGAATGTTTGTTGGGTCTAGATTTGTTGTCATCCATGGGCCTATTGGTGCAAATGTATCGGAAGATTTGGCCCGGGTCCATTGAAGATCATTTCTTTGCCAATCTCTACCTGAAACATCATTTCCACAAGTGTACGCAAATACGTAATCTAGTGCATTGTTTTGAGTTGCACTTTTACATTCTTTTCCTATTACTACAGCTAGTTCGGCTTCAGGTTGAATTTTGATTTTTTCTTCTATGGCAATTTTAGGAATAATTATTTCATCGCCATGTCCAATTACAGAGTTTGGTGCTTTGATAAAAGGTTCAGGAGATTCAGGTCCAGGTCTATCGCCAAGATGACTCTTATAATTTAGGCCGATTGCAATAATTTTACTGGGTTCTACTGGTGATAGAAGTTTAACTTCGCTTAAATTGTGAGTTTCTTTCAGGACGCTGTAAGCCTCTAATGGAGAATTGGATATTTCAGTAATTGTTTCCCCTTCTACAATTCCATAAGCTATCTTATTTTTGTTAGAAAATCTTGCGTAATTAGTCATAATGTCCTCAATTTCATGTTTGGAGCAGTTTACATGATTCAATAAAATAAATCTTCTTTTTATTTTGAGACAATCACTACAGTGTGAAGTCCCCCACGAATTTTATAATCTAATTCTACGGTGATAGAAACAGGATCATATTTTTCAATCAAGTCATTTAATATTTTATTTGCTGCATGTTCTTGAACTATACCGACACTAGTATATGAAAGTAGATAATATTTCAGAGATTTTAATTCAATTAAAAGATGTTTAGGTACATATTTAATTATCAATGTGCCAAAATCAGGTAGTCCTGTTAAAGGACAAACTGCGGTAAATTCATCAGAGTCAATTGTCACTTCAGCACCAGATTGAGGATATTCATAATCAAATCCTAGTAAAAGATCATTTCTGATACTTTTTTCATTTTTAATTTCAACCTCAACGTCTAAATTGTTGTATTCTTGGCTTATGTCGTCAAATGATGGCATATAAAATATCCTTATTGATTTAAATTTATAAAAAATGATTGATATTAAGCAACCATATATTCAAGTAGATTCTATAAATAAGTCTTTTGGTAGGTCTAGAGTATTGCATGATATATCTTTTTCTGTAATGCAAAACCAAGTGACTATTATTCGTGGAATGAATGGATCTGGAAAATCTACTTTGCTTTCTATATTATCAACACACATCAGCCCAGATTCTGGAACCGTTTTTTATAAAGGAGTAGATTCTAAAAAAAATCTGCACAATATTAGAAATTCATTGGGAATTTTAGACCATCTCCCAATGTTATATGAACGACTGACAGTAAAGGAAAACCTTCAATTTTTTGCAAAAGTTTATTCAATTTCAAATGTTAGAGATGAAATTGAATTTTGGGTCGATAAACTGGAGATATCCAAATACTTGGATCAACAAATTCATAATTTGTCTCATGGATTTCGTAAAAGAGTGGGATTGGCTAGAGCATTGATTCATAGTCCACAGGTTTTGTTGTTAGATGAGCCTGAAACAGGTTTGGATCAAAAATCTTTAGAGATATTTTTTTCAATTTTGTCAGAATTTGTAAGTTCTGACGGATGTGTAGTGCTAACTACTCATAATGATTTCAAAGCATTAGAAAAATTTTCACAGAATTTTTTGCTTGAAGACAATAGGTTGATTCATCAATGAAATCAATAATCACTCATATTTGGATTGTTTTATATAAGGATTTTTTATTAGAGGTTCGTTCGAAGGAAATTTTTATTTCAGTATTAATTTTTACTATTCTGGAAGTTCTAATTTTCAATTTCGCATTTAATCCGACTACTGAAATTATTTATATTGTTGTTCCTGCAATATTATGGGTGTCGATCACATTTTCTGGAGTGATAATTATTAACAGAACAATGCAACTTGAGATGCAAAATGGAATGATGAAAGCCTTGTTAATATCTTCTATGAGTAGAGAATCTATTTTTTGGGGTAAATCTTTTGCAACAACTATATATTTAATATTAATAGAATTAATTTTATTGATTTTACTGACAATTTTTTATGACTTGAATTTGCCTTTGATATCTGTATTTTTAATTTCTTTGCCATGTATTTTTGGGTTTTCTTTAGTAGGAACGGTTTTTTCTGTAATTTCAGTTAACTCTAGAGCTCAAGAAATATTATTACCTGTTTTGTTCTTACCTGTAGTAATTCCTATTATTTTATGTGCAGTGAGTATTACTTCTAATTTGTTACTTAACTTACCAATTTCCGATAGTATAAATTGGCTCAATTTAGTAATAATTTTTGATTTGATTTACTTCATAATCGGTCCATTTTGTTTCTATGCGATTACTTCTGATTAATTTAGTAATTGACATCTAAAAAAGAGGGTTGATATATTCTGTTCCGATAAATGAATTTGTGAGGTAAAATTGCCCACGAAAATATATTTAATAGGGTGTCATGATTGATTTCGTGGATATATACTCTACTTAAATGCTTTGGGTGAAATTCCTGAGGTTGAAATTGTAATATTAATTATTTGTTATCAGATACAAGGGAGTTGATTTTGAAGAAGCAAGACTTTGTTGTTAGGTTTGCAGGTGAAGGTGGCCAAGGTGTAGTGACATCTGCTGAAGGTCTAGCGCAAGCAATGGCACAATCCGGGTATTATGTTCAGACATTTTCTACATTTCCTTCTCAAATTCGTGGAGGACCTACTTGGACTCAAACAAGGATTTCTACTAGCACAGTATTAAGTTCCGGTGATGATCTAGATGTGTTGGTGGCTTTTAATGAAGAAGCTTACAACACTCATAAAGATGATGTTGGAGATGATGGAGTAATCGTGTATAACTCCGGTGATTTTTCTGTAGAAAATTCTGAAAAAGCACTTGGGATGGATTTTGCTGAATTGGCTAAACAGACAGGTAACAATAGAGCAGCAAACTTTGTTGTGATGGGGGCATTAGCTGAATTAGTAGATCTTCCTATTGATATTTTGGAAGAATTTAATCGTGCAAAATATACTAGAGGTCGTCCAAGTGATCAGCAAATCATTGATTCAAATAATATGGCATTAGGTCTTGGTTCTGTAGAAGCTAAAACTAGTGGATTTAATTTAGGTGAATTGGCAGATGCTATAAAACCTGAAGGTGATCAAATTTTAGTTAATGGAAATCAAGCTATTAGTTTGGGAGCTGTAGCAGCTGGATTAGAAGTGTTTATTGGATACCCCATATCACCTGCCACTCCAATTTTATTGTGGATGGAAGCTAATTTGGTTGGAGAAGGAAAATTTGTTTACCAGTCTTCTTCAGAAATAGAATCTATTACTAGTCTTGTAGGTGCGGGATATGCAGGGAGAAAAGCTATGACTAGTACTGCAGGTCCCGGCTTTTCATTAATGGGAGAGGGGATAGGTTTGGCATGGATGGCTGAAATTCCTTGCGTTGTTGTAAATGTGCAAAGAGGAGGGCCTTCAACTGGATTACCAACAAAAACGGAACAATCTGATTTGTTAACTGCTCTTTATCCAGGTCATGGTGACTTAAAGATTCCCGTAATAGCCCCAGGAACCGTAGAAGAATGTTTTTATGCAGGTTTAATGGCTGTTAACTGGGCTGAAAGATATCAAGGGCCTGTAGTTTTATTAAGTGAAATGGCTTTATCTGAAAGAAATCAAAATATTCCTAAACCTGATCTTTCTAAAAATTTGGGAGAGACTAGACAGATTTACCAGGGTAATAATGGTTATTTGAGATATGATGGATTTGAGTTATCTCCTATGCCTATCCCTGGACAATCAGGTAGTTATGTAGCTAACGGTAGTGAACATGATGCTATGGGTGATACTACTCATTTACCTTCTCGTCATATACAAATGACCGAAAGGAGATTTAGTAAATTAAACTTACTAAATGACGGTAGTTTTGAAGAACAAAATTCTTCATCAAACATTGCAGTAGTTCCCTGGGGAGGCTCGAAAGGTCCAGCTTTAGATGCTTATAACCAATTAATATCTGAAGGGATGGATTTGGGATGGTATTACACTATGTATATTCACCCAATGCCAGAAGAAATGCTAAATGCCTTGAGAAAGAAAGATCTAGTGATTGTTCCAGAATTAAACTATATGGGGCAATATGCATCAGTATTACGTTCAGAAGGAATAAATGCTGTAGCAATTACTCAATACACAGGATTGCCTTTCAAAGTTAGACATTTAGTAAGTGAAATTAAAAACCTGGTTAGCAACCAGATTAAAGTTGGAGTTTAAATATGACCTTAAAAAATCCTGAATATGATTTTAAGTGGTGTCCGGGTTGCGGTGATTTTGGAGTTCGCAGAGGTATCGAAGGTGCTTTACAACAGCATGTTACTGAAAAAGAACAACCTATCTCTAACACTGTTGTTGTAGCTGGAATAGGATGTTCTGGAAATATGGTTCATATGCTTGAGAAAGAACAGCCTTTTGGAATTCATGGGATTCATGGTAGGTCTTTACCTTTAGCATTTGGAATCAAAATGGCTAATCCTGAACTTAACGTTCTTACAGTTGCAGGAGATGGAGATTTTCTGGGAATTGGGATGGAACACATTGGGCCTCAGGCTCAGCGAAACTTGAATATTACTGCTGTTGTAATGGATAACGGTGTATATGGCTTAACAAAAGGTCAGAGCTCACCAACTAGTGAGTTGGGAGCTATTACAACCTCTACACCTTATGGCAAAATTGAGGGAAAACTTAACCCGTTGCGCACATATTTGTCTTTTGGGGTTTCCTTTATTGCTTCTATCATGTCTAGTAAAGTAAAAGATTTATCTGCTTTAGTATATGATGCTATGAATCATCCAGGTTTTGCTATTGTTCATGTTCAATCTCCATGTACGGAATACAACAATACTTATGAAGCTTTAAAAGGTAATCCCTCAAAAGGAATAGCTCCTTTAGCTTATGATATCCCAGAAGGACATGATCCCACTGATATTTTAGCTGCTCAAGAGCTATTGAATTCAGATGGCATTCCGTTGGGATTAATTTATAAAGACGACACTAGAGAAACATTTGATGAAAGATCTCACAAGACTATTGGTGTGAAGGAGATGAAATCAATTGATGCTTTGGTAGACGGGTTTTCAATTTAATATAAATTGTTTGAAACAAAATAAAAAAGGGGCTGATTTTTTGCCCCTTTTTTGTTTTAATAAATTCTAGCTTTTTTCAGGTAATGAAACGATTGCATATCCTGGAGTAGTTTTTTGACCCTCATGATTTTCTAGCCAAATCTCGCATTCTACAAGATTCTCACCGTTTTCAACGTATTTCTTAACTACTGTACCTTTTGCAAAAACAGGAGTACCTGGCACATCCATACCTCTGTATTGGCAGGATAATTTTTTTAGAGATCCGTGATGTCCAATATAATCAGTCATTAATTGACCAAGAAAAGCATTTTTTAATGCACCATGAAGAATGATTCCGGGTAATCCGTTGTTGTTAGCATATTCTACATCGTAGTGAATTTGATAAAAGTCTCCTGATGCTCCCGCATATTTCACTAATTGTTGAGGAGTAGGATCTTTACGTAGAGTTGGTAGATCAGATCCGACTTCAACATCTTCAAAATATGTTTGGTTCATAAATTTCTCCTTAATCTTGTGGTTGGTAGCTGATTCCAGTGGTCCTTTGCAAAGCTACAGTTTTGTTATTTTGATTGATATACTTGGTTTCTCTAATCATTATTAGCATGTTTCCGAATTTACCGCCTTGGCGTTCGTGAACGTCTGCTAAATATGTAGTAGACGTTATTGTGTCTCCTACTCTGATTGGTTCAAAATACTCCCATTCACTTCCTCCGTCTACATTTGCGGGGTATGGAGACTTAATTCTTCCTTCATCTTCTCCAGTTGATACATGTTGCATAGATCTTAAGAAAGTTGGTGGAGCAATCATGCCTTTGTAAGGAGTTTTACTAGCTTCATCTTCATTTGTGAAAATAGGATTAGTATCACCTATAGCTTGCGCAAAACGCATTACAGCATTTTTTTCAATCGAATATACTGTTGGCTTTGATTCGACTCCAATAGCATCTTTCATTTCTTGGGTTATTACTGATTCTGATTCTGCCATTGAATACCTCTATTGATTTATTTAATCCGAGAAGTTTATGAACTCATTACTTCTGTGTCAAGAATTTATATTTTAGATAGATTTGCTAGACTAGCTAACAGTTTTTTGATTCCTCCAGAGTTTTTAAATGCAACAGTAATTTCGTAATCATTAGAAACTTGTTTTGAGCTGGTTATTATTCCTTCACCAAAGGTTTTATGAATCACTTTATCTCCTGGTGAATAAAGGATATTTGAGTTAGTTGGATTATGATCTAAATGTTGAGTGTCGATAGATATTTTTGTTTTATTTTTTCTCACAGGTTGAATTTGTGATGAAGTGTTTAAGTTGGGATCTTTTCCGAAAATAATATGTTCTTTTGGTAAGTCAGCCAAAAACCGCGATGGGAGAGTTGGTTCATAGGAGCCTTGAAATGCCCTTCTAAAGCATTTCAACATGAATAATTTTTCTTTTGCTCGGGTCATTCCTACGTAACAGAGTCTCCTTTCCTCCTCTAATTCATGAGACTCGCCAGATTCAATAGCTCTTCTGTGTGGTAACAGATTTTCTTCCATTCCAATCATGAATACTACAGGGAATTCTAACCCCTTTGATTGATGAAGAGTAATTAAAGTTAATGCCTGTTCTTCTTGATCAAAATTGTCAGTATCTGAAACTAAACTGATACTTTCAAGAAATTCGTTTAAAGCTTCTGTAGTAGGAAGATCAATATAGGCATTTGCAGAAGTTTTGAATTCATCGATATTTTCGATTCGTTCTTCCATTTGGTCATCATTGAGTAGTGATGTTTTATACCCAGTTAAATCTAAGATTTCATCGATTAAATTTAATAGGTTAGTGTTTTGAGAAAATGAAATTAAATTTCCAATCATTTCCTCAAATTTTTTTATAGAGCTTATTCCCCTTTTTCCTATTTGAGGTTGATTAGAACTAGACCCATTGGTAATAGTTTGAATTGTTGTGAACATGGTTTGATTGTTTAATTGAGCAATTCTACTGATTTCATTTAAACTTTTTTGTCCAATTCCCCTAGTTGGCGTATTAATTATTCTAGCTATACTGATGTCATCATGAGGATTTAAAATGACCCTTAAATAAGCAATTAAATCTTTAATTTCTTTTCTGTGATAAAACTTGATGCCGCCAATTAATTGATATGGGATTGAATTTCTTTGGCAGGCCATTTCTAATGATCTAGATTGAGCATTAACTCTGTACATTATTGCAATGTCAGAAAGAGAGTAGTTTTTTGATTGAGTTAGGTTTTTAATTTCTGATAAAGTGATTTGAGCTTCTTCTTCTTGGTCATATCCTTCTAAAATGGAAATTTTTGATCCTTGTTCATTAGAGGTCCATAATTTTTTTTCAACTCTTTGATCGTTTTTTTCTATTATTTTCCCCGCAGCTTTTAATATTGTTTTAGTAGATCTGTAGTTTTGTTCTAAACTAATTATTTTTGTTTTTGGATAGTCGTTTTGAAAGCTTAATATATTTCTAATATCTGCATTACGCCATGAATATATAGATTGGTCTGGATCCCCTACGACGCATAAGTTTTGTTTTTTATGACAAATGAGTTTTGTGATTTGATATTGAGCTATATTTGTATCCTGAAATTCATCTACCATGAAATAATCAAATCTGTTGTCATATTGTTCAGAAATTTTAACGTGAGACGTAAATAACATATGAGTCTTCATCAAAAGATCATCAAAATCCAAGGCGGAGCTGCTCTCCAAAATTTCTGAATATCTTTCATATACTTCTCCAACTTTTTCGTCAAAATAATTTGATTTGTTGAGTTGAAAAGTTTCATGATTTTTTAATTCACTTTTTGCATTTGAAATTATAGATAACATGACCCTAGGTGAAAATTGTTTGGGATCTAAATCGAGTTCTATCAAGCTTCTTTTAATAGTATCTATTTGATCGCCATCATCGAAAATTACAAAATTGTTTGGTATACCAATTAAATATCCATGCTGCCTTAGTACTTTAGAACAAAAAGAATGAAATGTCCCAGTAGTTAGATTATGAGGGTCTAAATGAAATTCTTTTTCTAAACGTTCTTTAATTTCTTTTGCGGCTTTATTTGTAAATGTTAGAACTCCTATATTGTATGGATTTACTCCATTATTTATCAGATGAGATACCCTAGTGGTAATTACACGAGTTTTCCCGCTACCTGGTCCTGCAATTACGAGTACGGGTCCTTCGGTAGTTTCTACTGCTAACCTTTGTTCAGTATTCAGTGATGTGATTAAAGAGTTATTCATTTGGAAAATTAAGTTTCAAAATTTACATATAAAGGATTGGATATCGTGATTATTCGTGAATCTTTTTGTAAGCTTTTTCTGAGATATTTAGGTAAATTAAATAAACCCACATGTGTCTCTCCATCGTAGAAGTTGAGGTCATTAATTTTTCTGGTTTTAATCAATTGGTTAATTTCCGATTCTTGTTTTTTATCAAATATATTTGATTTTACTGAAAGTCCGAATCCCCATGTTGTTCCGAATGATGGAACAAACGCATGAAATCCCTGAGTATTATTGAAAACTTTAGACATTGTGTTTAAGACTGAAGTAAATGATTGGTTAGCGAAAGATGGGCCTGTTGCACCTGCTTGAACGCAGAGAACCCCATTGTGATTTAGGGTTATATTGATTTTTTTGTAAAATTCTAATGTAAAAAGATGGTGGGCAGGTCCAAATTCTAGAGGATCTGGAACATCTACAATTATCACATCAAATTTTTCTTTTGTATTTTTAATAAATTGAAATGCATCCTCTATAATTAGTTTTACTCTAGGGTCATCAAATGATCCTTGATGATGATTGGGAAGGAATTTTTTACAAAGATTTATTAATTCCTGATCAATATCTACCATGATGACAGATTCTACTGAATTATGTTTAAGAGTTTCTCGTAAAGTTGCTCCTTCACCACCACCAATAATTAGAATGTTTTTAGGATTTTCATAGTACATCATAGCAGGATGTACTAAAGATTCATGGTATATATACTCATCTAATTCTGTTGATTGAGTTTTTCCATCAAGAATCAATGATTTCCCAAAACATGAACCCTCTATAATCTTTACCTCTTGAAAATCAGTTTTATATTCTATAAGTGTTGATAACACTTTTTCAGCTTGAATTAAGTCATTAGATATGGGCTCGATTACCCATTCCCCATCTGGTAAATTCATGATATTTCCAGATTTGAAAAACTATTGTTTGTTCCCCGATTTATTTTCATTTGAGACACTTTAGTCGATTTTAATCTTTGAATAATTTTTTTTGCACAATTCTGAAAGTCAAAATTATCACCACAAGAAAAAATATCTACAGAAGCATATGATAATTCAGGCCAAGTGTGTACTGAAATATGTGATTCTGCTATAGAAATGACACCAGTGACTCCAATTGGGGTAAATTTGTGAAAGGTAGAACCTATAATTTTTGCACCAGCATCTTTAACAGCATTTGTTAGAATATTTTCTATTAAATTTTTGTTATCAAGAATATTTGGGTCGCAGTTTTCTAATTCTAAGATTAATTGTGTACCTAGGGAGTGCAAAAATAAGCTCCTATTCTATAAAGGTGATTTGCTAAGTTGAAATTATATCTTAGAATGATTTGAATTTAGTGAGGAAAATATGATTGAAGAAAAAAATGTAAGAATTTTATTAAAAAATAGACCTGACGGTTGGCCTACTGAGAAAGATTTTGAAATAGAAGTTTCTCAAATTCCTTCAATTAATGAAGGTGAAATATTACTAAAGACTATGTGGCTGTCTCTTGATCCGTATATGAGAGGCAGGATGAATGATGCTAAATCTTATGCTGATCCAGTTCAGATTGGTTCTCCAATGGTAGGAGGAGCTGTGGCTAAAGTAATTGAATCACGTAGTCCAATGTATTCCAAAAATGACATTGTTGAAGGGCGAATAGGATGGCAAAAATATGCTGTTTCTTCAGGGATTGAGTTAAGAACTATAGATCAATCTTTAGGGCCAATTCAAACTTCTATTGGAATTTTGGGTATGCCGGGATTAACTGCATATTTTGGGTTTTTAGATGTTTGTGAACCTCGTCCTGGTGACATAGTAGTAGTTTCTGCTGCATCTGGTGCAGTAGGCCAAGTGGTTGGACAAATAGCAAAGATAATGGGATGTACGGTGATCGGTACAGCAGGATCAGATGAAAAGATAAAATTTATTTTAGATGAATTAGGTTTTGACTATGGTATTAACTACAAAAAAGAGAATATTTTAGAATCTTTAGATAAATTTTGTCCTGATGGGATTGATATATATTTTGATAATGTAGGTGGTGAACTGACTGATGCTGTGATGGACCGATTAAGTATAGGAGCTAGAATTTCAGTTTGTGGTCAGATTTCACAATATAATAATTCTCAACCTGAGTTGGGGCCAAGAAATTTAGGGGCACTCGTCAGAACACAGTCAAAAATGCAAGGGTTCCTAGTTCATTCATATTCTAATAGATATCAAGAAGGTTTAGACAGAATGTCAAAATGGATTGAAGAAGGAAAGCTTAAATATAAGGAATTTATCGTTCCAGGTATTGAGAATGCTCCAAAAACATTTTTGGGAATGCTAAATGGTGAAAATTTTGGAAAAACATTGATTAAGGTTTCTGATGACTGAATTTTTAGCCCCAGAATTAAAAATGTTTCGAGATAAATTCCAACATTTTTTAAATGAAAATATTAATTTGAATGCTCAAGCGATGAGATCAAAATCTATTGAAAAAGGATTCTATTCTATTTCTCATCAAAGCACGTTACATGATGGCCCCGCAAATGCATTAGAAATGGTAATAGCTAGAGAATCTGTTGCTTCTTCAGGCATTCTAGATCACTCAAATATCATTGGTCCGGATCCTGGAGCATTGATGAATTGCTCAGATGAGATTAAAAACAATTATTTAGATCCAATGTTGAAAGGGGATAAAAAAGCTAGTTTTGCATTTACAGAAAATGACTTTAAGAACCCCACAACAGCTGAATTAATTGATTCTCAAGTGATAATTAATGGGAAGAAATCTTATGTTTCTAGAGCTGTAGATTCAGACTTTATGTTAGTTGTTTTGAATTTTAAGCCCGATAATTCTAGATTTGTAGCTATAGTCGATTCTAATTCTGAAGGAATTAGTTTGAACCAAACATTTGAATCTTTAGATGGAAGTACACACTCTGAAGTAACTTTTGATAATGTGCAGATTCCACAAAACTTATTGTTGAAAAATGTTCAAGCCGCCACTCAAAATATTCTCCAAGAAAGATTGGAAATGAGTGCAATTTCTGTAGGTTTAGCTATATTTACAATAAATGAATTAACTGCCAATTTACTTAAACCTCATAGATCAGGTGCATCTTTATCTGATCGAGAAGGAATTCGGTTGAAATATTCAGATTTAAGAATTAACACCTATGCGGCTAGATCGATGCTTTATAGAACAGCAACACTTTTAGAAGGCTATGAAAATGTGATTAATGAAGTGACTGCTACCAAAATATTTTGTACTGAGACAGCTTTTAATGTTGTAGATACTGCAATTCAATTGTCTGGAGGAGAATCATTAATTGTAGGGAATCATTTGGAAGCAATATTTAGAAAAACTAGATCTATGAAATTAGCAGGAGGATCGAATGAAATACTTAGACTAAATATTTCTAAGGGAATTTTTGAGTTTGATTCAGGGATCCTATAAATCATTTATTTGATTTTTAAACTGCTCATATGATGAAATTTGGCTGATTTTTTTGATAAAATCCCCTAAACTTAAGCAATTTTTTCTTAATTCAATTAATTGAGAATATATCGGGGTATTTGATGCTGGAGAGTCTCCATATTTCCCTCTAAAAGCAAAATATGCTTGATTTATTTTTCTGATATTGTATCCCTCAGCATTAATTAATATTCTTTGCTTTTCCATATAGTTTTCAGCTTCTGAAATTTTTCCATCTTTTAATAAATCTTCTGTTCGTTTTCTTGTTTCCTTCATTGTTTTAAAGAAAAAATCGTTGTTTTTCGATTTGATATTTGTTGTTTCTGCAATTTCTTCAAACAATGATTCATATGATTTAAGTCCTAATTCATCTCCTGCAATATTTGCTGCAGTTTCATTGATCGTGTACATTTCAGTTGATGACCACATATTTCTTCCTAATGGGTGAAATAGCCAATAATTATGCAACCACTCATGTGAGGCTGTATTAAATATCTCCTTCAAATTATTGTGATCTGAGACAATTGCAGGATAAGTACCTAGTCCAGCAATGTTATCTACTAGCGCTGAACCGTATTCTAGGCTTTCAAATTTTTTTTCTATTTCATCTCTTTGAGATGAACTTAATTGCCCAGTAACGATTTTTGAATTTGTTAATTTAAGCTCATCTTTGAGTGATGTGACAATTATTCCGGGCGGAGAACCTAATTTTATATCTACGGGGGGAAATATGAATCCCCACAGAATATCTAAGTTTTCATTTTTGGCAGTTTCTGAAATTGCACTTTCTATAGATTGTTCTACTCGAGCCCTTAAAATCTCTTTGTCATAATTTAATTTTTCGATAGATTTATTTTCTTGTGACGAAATATTAATTGATTTTGTTAATTGTAAATATTCATCAATAAGTGTTCTTTTTTCGTCAAATGTTGGCTTGTTGCCGGGGATTTGTGCCCAAATTTTGTGGATCCATTTTTCAGGCAAATATTTGAATTCCCATCCTATTATTGAAAATGAATGTTCTCCAGCTGCCAAGTTAATATTTGTAAATTGTTTAATGTCAGGAGTTTGAATCACTAATATTATAAAAATCATTAGTAGTGATTTTTTTATGTTCTTTTTATTAAATAAATCTTGTGATTTCATCTTCATTGGGAACTCTGCAAGTTGATTTCTTGCCAAATATTTTGTACCTGTTGTTTGCAATTAAGCTGTAGATTAAATCTCGAAAAGTTTTTGGGAAAATTTTTAATAAATTTAATAATTTGAAAACATTTCCTAAATCTTTGCAAATCTCTAATATTGCATCTGATTTTACTAAAACTTGATTTTGTTTTAGTAAAACAATGTTGTCTAATTTATCAATTGAATTTTTATTAAAACCTTTTTTAGAAAGGATATTTTTAGCTTCTTCTGATTGTAGTGAACAAAAAATAAAACAGGAATTCTTATCTAGTTTTAAAAGTAGATTGATACCCCAATTACATAGATTACAGTACCCATCAAAAAAAATTATGTTTTGGCCTTCGTTTGACATAATTTAATTATATAGTGGGATAAGTTTGAAGATATTTTAACTTGAGGGATATTTAGTAAATTAAATTTACCAATTATCCGTGATATGAATTTCTTGGAGCGGGAGACCGGATTCGAACCGGCGACAGCCTGCTTGGAAGGCAGGAACTCTACCGCTGAGTTACTCCCGCGAGATAAATTATTCTAATTTTAAATTTTATGATTTGCAACTTATATAAATTGATTTTAATAGATATTTTATTTAGGCTGTTTTAATGTTTGAATATTTGAAAGTCAGAATCACTTATAAATGGTTTATGTTGCTGGGTGTTTGGTTTGCTTATTTTGCATTTGGAATTGTTCAAGGTGGTATTCCTCCAATTATCGGTCCAGTGAGTAGTGATTTGGATTTATCAAGATCATCTATGGGAACGATTTTGGGTGCTTGGCCATTAGTTTACATCGTTACAGCAATTCCCGCAGGAGCTTTAATTGATCGCTTTAATCTGAAATACACAATAGGGATTGGTATTTTTTTGATAGCTGTTTCGGGATTAAGTCGAGCTTTTGCTGATAATTACTTCACAATGGTTTTGTCTGTAATGATTTTTGGAATAGGTGGCCCTTTTATTTCAATTGGAGCACCAAAATTAATTAGTTTATGGTTTCCTGACAATCTCCGTGGAAGAGCTATGGGAATTTATTTAACTGCTCCAGCTTTTGGGCGTGTTTTAGTATTGTCTATTACAAATAGTGTATTGATGCCTCTATTTAATTCTAATTGGAGGTTAACTCTGTTGGTATATGCGTTAGTTGCGTTTTTTATTACATTTATTTGGCTCATTTTATCCAGAGACAATGATTGTAATCAAAATGATATTGAATCGAAAAACCTTTTTAAGAGTATGAAAACTTTTCCTGAATTGATTTCTACAAGTCAAGTTAGAATGATTTTATTCATAGTTTTGGGTATGTTTTTATTTAATCATGGTACTAATAATTGGATTCCTGAAATATTGATTGATTTAGGAAATACTGAGTCTGCTGCAGGATTTCTATCTGCGATTCCAGTTGTAACTGGGGCATTAGGATCAATTGTTTTGCCACAATATATAAAAAAACAAAACTACCAAATTGTTTTACTCATTTGTTTTTTTGTTGCTGGATTGTCAACTCTAGGGGTTTTATTTTTTTGATGATCTATTTCTTTATCTGATTCTTGCAATATTAGGTTTTACTTCTCGATCTATAATGCCAATTATTATGTTGATTTTGATTTCAGTTGTTGGTTCAAAAAAAACAGGTGCTGCTGGAGGACTTTATTTTACATTTGGTGAAATTGGCGGAGTTTTAGGACCTGTTTTACTTGGAGTGTCAGCAGATGTTTTTAATGGGTTTAATGTGGGTCTTTTTTTATTCTCAGTTATATGTTTTCTTCTAGGAGTTTTTTCATTAAAAATTAACTATATGAAAATACCAAGTGACTAAGATAATGACCCCCAAGAATTCCCTTTTTTGATCTCGATCCCTAGAGGAACATTTAGTGAAATAGAATATGGCATTATTTCTTCTAAAATCGACTCCATGACTTCAATTTCATTTCTTGGAACTTCAAATATTAGTTCGTCATGAACTTGTAAAATCATTTTTGATTTAAGTTTTGTTTCTTCTATTTTGTTTTGGATTTGAATCATAGCAACTTTGATTATGTCTGC
>QCNV01000011.1 GCA_003213095.1 SAR202 cluster bacterium AG-426-M11
ATAAAGATGATGTAGTTCTTGAATATTTTGGGATCAAGGTAGTTATTGACCCTGAAAGTGCTCCCTTATTAGAAGGTGCTGAAATAGATTATGTTGACGGTTTAATGAGAAGTGGTTTTGTAATATCAAACCCAAATATAGAAAACGTAAATGCTGGCGGATGTGGCGGAGGTTGCGGCGGCGGGGGATGCGGAGCAGGAGGTTGCGGCGGTGGCGGTGGCTGCGGCGGTGGCGGTGGCTGCGGAGCAGGCGGTGGCGGGTGTGGCTGCGGAGGCTAGACTCTAGTTTTAGTAATATGTAAGGGGTGAATCTATTCGCCCCTTATTTTTTTGAGAGTGTGTAATGACAAAAATTTCTTTAATAGGCATCAGCCCTATATCATTATCTTTTGCACTAGCAACAAAAAATCTTTCTCCACAACCATTTGTGTCAGCTTACTCAGACAATCAAAAACTTTTCGAACAAGTCAAACATCTAAATGTAATTGATAATGGAACTAATAATCTGGAAAAAGCTGTTGAAGATACTAACTTGATTGTAATAGATTCTTCAATTTCTGAAATCAAATCACAATTTGAACAACTAAAAAGTTTGGTAAAAAACTATTGTATGATTACGGATTTTTCTCACTCTAAAAAAAGAATAGAAACATGGGCCACAGAAATTCTGCCAGCAAACTTCTGTTACATAGCTGCGAGGCCATTAATCAAAAAAGAAATCCCTGAATTAGTTAATTCAAATCCTGATATGTTCAAAGGAATCCGATACTGCATAATGGAATCGGAAAAAAGTGACAAAGATGGAATTGAGTGGTTTATCAAATTTATAGAACTATTAGGATGTAAGCCCTACTTTTTAGATATTCACGAACACGATAGCTATACAGCCGGAATAGACATACTATTGCCTATAATCTCATCAACAATTATAAATTCTCTTTCAAAAAGTGACTCTTGGCCTGAAATGAGGAAATTTGTGACTCATGAATTTGAAAAACAAACAGATCTCGCAAATAGAGACCCTATAGATACAGAAATCAATTCAATTACATCTTCTCAGCCTCTGATACATTGGCTAGACCAAACCATTAAGTCTCTATATGAAATCAGAAACTCAATTGACCAAAATTCAGATGATCTATTAAATTTATTAATTGATGCTTGGGAAGTAAAAGGAAAAATTTTCGCAGGAATTGATGAAGATATTCCTCAACATGTAGAATTACCTTCCTCATCTCAATCAATCGCTAGTGCTATGTTTGGCGCAAAACTAGCAAGCAGAATGACTGATCATGGTGATAAAAATTTACGAAAATCTTGGGAGTATCCTAGGTAATGAATCAAACTGTTTCTTCCCCCCAAAAAATTACTGGTGAGATATCTCCTCCGGGGGACAAATCAATATCACACAGAGCTGCCCTTTTAAACTCAATAGGAAATGGATCCGCAAAAATTTCTAATTTTTGCGAAGGTGACGACAGAACATCGATGATAAATTGCCTAAATTCTCTGGGCGCACAAATTGATGAAGGAGCGTCTGACGGAGAATTTATTATTCGCGGAAACGGATTAAATGGACTTATTGAACCTACAGATGTTTTAAATGCTGGTAATAGTGGCACTACAATGAGATTAGTATCAGGGCTTTTATCGGCACAAAAATTCTATAGCGTAATCACCGGTGATGATTCTCTCAGATTTAGACCTATGAAACGAATTATTGAACCACTTAATTTAATGGGCGCTAAAGTTTCAGGGAGAGACAATAATTCTTATGCACCCTTAACTTTTCATCCTAATAATCTTTCTGGAATTGAATACTCTATGCCAGTATCTAGTGCTCAATTGAAATCATGCCTATTAATTGCATCACTCTATGCCCAAGGTGAAATGATTATTAATCAACCAAGCAATTCTAGAGATCATACAGAAAGAATGTTGCAATCTATGGGCTCTAATATACGAACTGAAGGCCTTCAAATCACTATGAGTTCAACAGAACTGAATTGTATTGACGTTCAAATTCCATGTGATACTAGTGGTTCCGCTTTCTGGCTTGTTGCCGCTTGTTGTCACCCAAATGCAAAAATCAAAATCAATAATGTAGGTATGAACCCAACTAGAACTGGAGTCATAGAAGTTCTAAAAATGATGGGAGCAAATTTACATTTAACCAACGAATCCTTTCAGGGAGGAGAACCTGTCGCAGATATCATTGCTTCTTCTAGTAAATTAAAAGGGATAGAAATCAGCGGAGAAATCATCCCAAGAGTTGTTGACGAACTGCCAATTTTAGCATTAGCGTCTTGTTTCGCAGACGGAAAAACTATTATCAAAAATGCAGAAGAATTAAGAGTTAAAGAATCCGACAGAATTGCTGCTACTGTAGATAGTCTTAAAAAATTATCAGCCTCTATTGAAGAATTGCCTGACGGCATGGAAATTAATGGCACAGGCGCCTTAACAGGTTCTAAGGTAGATAGTCACGGGGATCATAGAATCGCTATGACTAATGGAATTGCAGGACTACTTGCAGATGGAGTAACCACAGTTGAAAACTCTGAAGCAGCTAGCGTTTCATATCCTAATTTTTGGAAAGAATTAACTTTAATTCAAAAGGCATGATAAGTGACCAACAATAACCCAAAAATTATTGTGATTTCTGGACCATCCGGTGTTGGAAAAGACGCAGTAATTTCTCAAATGTCTCACCAATTCAAGAACTTTCATTTTACAGTTACAGCAACCACTAGACAAAAACGAGAAAATGAAATCAACCTCAAAGATTATATATTTCTTTCTAAAGATCAATTTGAAAACATGCTAGCCACAGGCGAATTTTTGGAACATGCTGAAGTATATGGAAATTACTATGGAGTCCCTAAAAATCAAGTATATGAGGGAATTAGGAATGGCAAAAATGTCTTAATCAAAATTGATGTCCAAGGCGCAAAAACAATTAAAAAAAATGAAGACAATGCCATTTTCATCTTTTTATCACCACCTAATTTGAGGGAATTAGAAAAAAGACTCAAAGATAGAATGACTGAAACACCTGAAGCTTTAATTAAAAGAATTCAAACAGCTGAACATGAGATGAAAGAATCACATTGGTTTGACCACGTAATTATTAACCATACTGACAAACTAGATGAAACAATTAACCAAATTCATGAAATAATCCAAGAAGTAACTACTCAAGAAGATTTCAAATCTTGAAGAATCTGCATTAGGATATCTTCATCCTTCTGAGACTGAATATCCATAGAAAAAGATACAGAATCAGAAAACTTCCCATAGGAATCAAGAATTTTTTTTGCAATTTCATCATATGTTCCCATAACAGCAAATTTATCTAACATATCATCAGAAATTTCATATTTCATTTTAGACCACTCTCCATCTATAGACATTCTGTAGAGTTTTTCATGAGTATCTTGCCACCCATGAACTTTCATAATGTCTGAATAGCTTCTCGTAGAAGCATAAAAAGAAATTTGTTCTTTTGTTTTCTCTCTTTTAATTTCCAAGTCTTCTTGATTTTTAGCAGCGACTATAAACCCGCCACCTGAAATTGATAAATCTTCTATATTTCTATTGGCTCTTGTAGCACCTTTTTTCAAAGAAGGAATTACTACTTCCTCTGTATATTTAATGGTGTTAAAACTATGTAAAATTACTCCATCACATAATTCGCCAGCTACTGCCAACATGTTTGGATTAACTGCTGCAATTGAAACCTTAATATCCGGAAATTCAATAGGTCCCGGATTAAAAAATGGAGGCATTAAATTGAATGAATAACTATCACCAGAAAATTCTAACTTTCCTCCATTCTGCCAATAATCCCAAATATGTTTGAGGGATGTAATATACTCTCTAGTGCGTGGAGCAGGTGCACTCCATGGCATTGAAAACCTTCTCACTATGTGCCCTCTAACTTGAGTGCCTAATCCCAATATAAATCTTCCATTAGAAAGATTTTGAAGATCCCATGCCAAATATGCTGTATCCATAGGACTTCTTGAAAATGACAGAGCTATAGAAGTCTGTAAGGAAATTTCATTAGTATGTTCTGCTGCTATTGCTAGTGGCAAATATGGATTATGAGCTGTTTCATTAGAAGAAATCATATCGTATCCATGTTTTTCAGCAGTTACAGCAGCATCAGCAATATGTTGTACAGAATAATTGTTCCCAGCATAAGTCCCAATAGAGGCATTGACCTTCATAATTTCACCTATAAAATCTAATATTGTTTTGAATGCATTCTACACAGCAAATCAAGCCATAACAATCAACACTTACCAACAATATATTTTTAGGATATGCTTGCCTTCCTGACAAAAATTTTCAAAAATTTGAAAAGGAGAAAATATGAAATACGAATTTATCACCTACGAAAAGAAAGATCGGATTGCCTATTTAACAATTAATCGCCCAGAACGCATGAATGCTTTGCATCCACCTACTAATGCGGAAATGGCACATGCATTTAAAACTTTCAACGAAGATGACGATGCATGGATTATTATTGTTACAGGTTCTGGAGACAAGGCTTTTAGTGCAGGAAACGATCTAAAGTACACTGCTGAAAATTGGCATGAAAGGATTGAGCAAGCAGAAGCCCTAACTTCAGGAGATCCTAATGCAAAAAAAGAAAAAAACCAAACAGCTGCTTTAGGTGGAATTACAACTGACACCGAATTTAAATGTTGGAAGCCGATTATAGCTGCTGTAAATGGCTATGCATTAGGTGGTGGACTTGAATTAGCAATGGCATGTGACATTATCGTCATGGCAGACCATGCGGAGATTGGACTACCTGAGCCTAGAGTAGGATTAGTAGCTGGTGCAGGTGGAGTTCACAGACTACCTAGACATATCCCTATCAAAAGAGCAATGGGAATGATGTTAACTGCTACTAGAATTTCTGCATCAGAAGCATATAATTTAGGATTAGCTAATGAAGTAGTCCCATTAGAAAATCTGATGGAAACAGCAGAAAAATGGGCTAGCCTAATCTTAGAAGCTGCACCTCTTTCTGTTCGAGCTTCAAAACAGATGGCATATGTAGGACTTGAAGGATCACTACCTGATGCTATAAATGCTTCATATTCTGAAGAACATAAATTTTTAAACTCTGAAGATCGAAGAGAAGGACCATTAGCTTTTTCAGAAAAAAGAGCGCCAAACTGGCAAGCCAAATAATAACGTACGGAGTCGCAATTAGTGATTACACAAAACAGACAAATTCTACCAAGAAAAATTATTCCTAATCATTACAATTTAACTTTAAAGCCTAATTTCAAATCATTTAAATTTGATGGTAATGTCAAAATTGATGTAGAAGTAAAAGAAAATACAGATGTAATTCTTTTAAATGGGACTGAATTAGAAATTTTGTCAGTAAATTTCAGTAATGAAACTGAAGGAATTACAATTTCAGATTTCAACTTAGATGAAAATTCACAAATCATATCAATCAATTTGAAAGATAAAGTTGCCCAAGGAAATTACGTATTAGAAATTGATTTTATTGGCGAATTAAACGACCGACTCCATGGTTTCTACAGAAGCTCTTACACTAACCCTGAGGGTGAAAATGCATATTTGGCAGCTACTCAATTTGAATCTACTTTTGCTAGAAGGGCATTCCCTTGCTGGGATGAACCCAATTACAAGTCTACTTATGATGTGACTTTAGAGATTAATGAAGAATTTACAGCTTTATCAAATATGCCAATAATCAGTGAATCTAAATCTTCTAAAGGTTTTAAGTCAATAAAATTCGATACTACTCCTAAAATGTCTACTTATTTACTAGCCTTTATTGTAGGAGATCTGGCTCATATTGAAGATATTTCGCCAAATGGTACTTTGATGCGAATTTGGACAACTAGAGGAAATGAATCACAAGGACAATTTGCCCTAGATACTTCTTTAGCCTTATTAGAATATTTCAACCAATATTTTGGAATTGATTATCCATTGCCCAAAATGGATCATATAGCTCTACCAGATTTTGCCGCAGGAGCCATGGAAAACTGGGGTGCAATCACCTATAGAGAAGCCGCCTTATTGGTTGATCCTGACAATACTTCTGCATCTACAAAGCAAAGAGTCGCATCAATAATTTCTCATGAAATGGCTCACATGTGGTTTGGAGATCTAGTAACTATGGACTGGTGGAACGACTTATGGCTAAATGAAAGTTTTGCATCTTGGATGGGTGACAAAGCAGTAGATGCCATCCACCCTGAATGGGAAGTTTGGACAGAATTTTTAAATGCAGATACTGCTTCTGCGTTCTCTTTAGATGGACTTAAAAATTCTCACCCAATAGAACAAGAAGTTAACAACCCAGGTGAAATAGGAGCTCTTTTTGATGCGATCAGCTACAGTAAGGGTGGTTCTGTTTTACGTATGCTAGAAGACTATTTAGGTCAAGAAGATTTCCAAAAAGGAATTAATCTTTATTTGAATAAACACTCATACGCTAATGCTCAGACACAAGATCTATGGAATGCTTTAGGAGAATCATCTGGAAAACCAGTTGCACGGATAATGGATTCTTGGGTTAAGCAAACAGGATTCCCTGTAGTAGATTTTGATTTTAACTCAGATGGACAAATTGATTTCTCACAAAAAAGATTTTTATTTGAAAATATTTTGTCTCCAACTACCGATCAAACAGTTTGGTCTATACCCATAAAAGTGATTGATCAAAATCAAGATGAATTATCTATTTTAATAGAATCTTCAAATGAAAAGTTTCCGACAAATTTCAAATCTAAAAATGAATGGATAAAATTAAATCCAGATCAAACAGGATTTTATAGGGTAAATTATTCAGAATCTCAATTAGATCAACTACAAAAAGCAATTCAGAATAAACAAATACCTCCTAGGGATAGGCTTGGAATTCAAGGAGATACTTTTGCACTCAGTAGAGCAGGATATTCATCCCCTATCCGTTTTCTAAATTTAGCTAATTCATTCAAATCAGAAAAGGATTCTTCTGTACTCTCCGACTTATCAAGTGGTCTTAGATCAATAGAAAATTTAATAGAATCTGAAGATTTCCATGATCAATACAAGGAATTTTGCCTCAATATTTTTATACAAACTGGAAAAGACGTTGGTTGGGACAAAAAACAAGGAGAGGGGCATTTAGACTCTTTACTCAGATCCATTGCTTTGGGCAATTTAGGACATTACGGGCACATAGAAACCATTAATAAATCTCAACAATTATTTGAGGAATATTGTAAAGATAGTTCGAATGTTCACCCAGACCTTAGATCAGTTGTATTCAACACTACCGCACAAAATGGAGACACTTCAATATTCAATCAAATTCTTGATTTAGAAGAAAAAGTAGAATTACAAGAAGAAAAAGTTAGATTGCATGGAGCATTGTGTAGTTTTTCAGATTCCTCACTATTAGATCGAGCTTTAGAAATATCTCTCAGTGATAGAATTAGAGCTCAAGACTCAATTAGAATCATCGTGGGCATCTCGTCTTCTAGCTTAGGAAGATCACTAGCTTGGGATTTTGTACGAAACAACTGGAAAGAAATTGATAATAGGTACGGTGATGGAGGCTTTGCCCTCAATCGTCTAGTCTCTCTAGTTTCAGGATTTTCAGAAGAAAAACGCATTTCTGAAGTTGAAGATTTTTTTGAAAAAAACCCCACACCGGCTGCAGAAAGAAGCATACAGCAAGCCCTAGAAAGAATCAGATTAAATACGGCTTGGAAAAAGAAATTCTCATCTGAGATTTCATCATTTCTAACTACATTAAATTAATATTCCTCTAACGAAATGTAATCTTACAAAGATACCTCTCTAGTTTTTGTATAAAAACACATATTCTTGTTTGTCTAGGAATTTCATGAAATATGAGTAAAATTTAACTAGCCAAGGGAGTATCACAAATCTCTCAACTTTTAGATTTTAAAGATTTAGAAATATTTTAATTTTCCTACTCTTTAAATGTTTCTTCTTTAGTCATACTTCGCAAAAGTGACAGGTATGAAGATATAGTAAGCGGGGAATCATTCTCTGAAATTATTCGCGATGCATTGGAAGCTCCATCAGCTAGCAAATCTACAACTGTCATTGCCATTGCCTTTGCACAAGTAACGACAGCTAATTCATAATCATCTATTACGTAATCAATACCATGCCCGTTACCAGAAGCTGCCTCCACATATGGATGTATTACTGGCATTAATTGAGATATGTCACCCATATCTGTAGAACCTGTACCATGCATAACATGTGGTGGAAGTCTACTTATTTTTTCTTGCCCAACTAATTCAGCAGCATTGTTTTGATATAAATCTAAAAAAGTTTCATTATTTTGAATGGGAAGATACCCGGGCAAAGTTTGGATAGTCACTGAACCACCAACTGTCATAGCACCTGCCCTCAAAGCCCGATCAACTTTTTCAGAAGCCGATAAAAAGGCTTCAATCGATCCACCTCTAACATATGTCTCCATACGAACATCAGCAGGAACTGAACTGACTGCGACGCCACCTTTTGTTATGATGGGATGTATTCTGATCGAATCTTTATCTCTATATGTCTCTCTCTGAGCATGTATTGCCGACATCGCCACCATAGCTGCATTAAGGGCGTTGACACCCAAATGAGGTGATCCTCCAGCATGAGAGGCAACTCCTGAAAATTGAATCGATTTACCAACCATACCAACATTAGTTCCACCAATCGTTATTTTGGAGTCATTGGTTGGCACTGACGTATGAGTCATCATCGCCATATCAATATCGTCAAAATGTCCCAGCCTGACAAATTCAGGTTTTCCTCCTAGAAATTCAATTTCACCATTTCTTCTCAAATTGTCTCTATATTCAATTTCAATATATTCCTCAGCAGGAACTGCCATAAATGTGACTTTACCGGATAATGACTCTAAGACTCCCGTTGCTTTTAAACCAACAGCGACACCTAACATCATTGCTATTTGACAATGGTGTCCACAAGCATGAGCAGCGGTCGTTTCTTTATCTCCAAATGGATGACCTAATACTTTTACTGAGTCTAGTTCACCAATCACAGCTATATTTGGACCAGGGTTTCCACTATCTAGATCAGATTTAAGACCAGTAATAGCGATTTCTGATTCATGCGGCATATCTAAACAAGAAAATTCTCTCGATACTATTTTAGAGGTTTTAAATTCCTTAAATCCTGGTTCTGGATTTTCTAATATTTCTTTGGCTACAGCTATTAATTTATATTTGTTTTTTTCGATTTCATCACAAACTACAGATTTAATTTTTACTGAGTCCATAAAATTATCTCCTATACAATCAATATATAAATTCAATTCCTAATCATCTTCTAGAGTTGAAGTGTCTCCTTCCGGAAGTCCCAATTCCCTCGCTTTCAAAAGCCGACGCATAATTTTTCCACTTCTAGTTTTAGGAAGAGACGGAATGAAATCTATCTCACGAGGGGCAACAGCTGTAGATAATTTTTCTCTCGCAAATTTGATAATTTCATTTCTTAATTGAGTTGATTCTTCATATCCATCTTTCAAAGATACAAAGGCTTTAACAATCTCCATAGCTAATGGATCAGGTTTACCTATCACCCCAGCTTCAGCCACTGCAGGATGTTCTATCAATGCACTTTCAACTTCAAATGGCCCAACTAAGTGACCCGCTGTGTTAATTACATCATCTGCGCGTCCTACAAACCAAAAATACCCATCCTCATCTTTCCGAGCAGTATCTCCAGTAATGTACCAACCTTTTCTGAATCTAGAGTTATACATTTCTGAGTTATTCCAATAAGCATGGAACATTGAAGGCCATCCAGGCTTAACTACTAAATTACCATCTTCTCCGTCCGGTACTTCATTAAAATCTTCATCGACAATTGCTAACTGAACGCCCGGAATAGGCTTACCCATAGAACCAGGCCTGATTTCCATACTCGGATAATTGGCACACATGATGGCTCCAGTCTCTGTTTGCCACCAGTTATCATGAAATGCCATTCCAAAAACATCATTACTCCAAACAACCGCTTCAGGATTTAAAGGTTCTCCAACACTACAAATATATCTCAAAGAAGAGAGATCAAATTTTTTTGTAACATCGTCACCTGCTTTCATCAACATACGAATAGCCGTAGGAGCTGTATACCAAACAGTAACGTTATGTTTTTGAATTTGTTCATACCATCTACTAGCGCTAAATCCACCTTCATAAATCAATTGAGTAATCCCGTTCGTCCAAGGAGCTAACATTCCGTATGATGTACCTGTAACCCAACCAGGGTCAGCTGTACACCAATAAACATCATCATCTTGAAGATCTAAAGCCCACTTGCCAGTAGCTTTTTGTTGAACTACAGCCTGATGTCTGTGAACAGCACCTTTGGGTTTTCCTGTTGTTCCAGATGTGTAATGCATAACCGAGTAATCATACTGACCTGTAACAACAGTAGTAAATTCTTTTGATGCTTTATTCATTTCTTCTTCGTATGATAGATCTTGAGGATCAATGGGGTTTTGATCTCGACCATCTTTATTAACTATCAATATATGCTGTAAATCAAACAACTCTGGAATTATCTCAGAAATTTTCTTCCTCAAATCTGGTTGTGTAACTAAAACTTTGGCTCCACTATCTTGCATTCGATCTTTTACAGGTTCCGGACCAAAAGCCGAAAACAAAGGCCCCACTACAGCTCCTGCTTTTAAAGCTCCAAAAAACGCCACATACAATTCTGGCAATCTATCCATAAATATAAATACTCTGTCACCTTTTTCTATACCTAAACTGCCCAAAACATTTGCAAATTGATTTGTAAGTAACTGGAGATCTCCAAAAGTATAATCTTCCCTTTCTCCATTTTTACCTTCCCATATAAGTGCTAATTTATTTTTTTTATCACTATTGGCATGCCTATCTATTGCTTCATGAGCTTTGTTTAATCCTCCACCTGGCAACCAATCTAATTCTCGATACATTTCCTCCCAATCAAAATTTTTATAAGAGTCTTCTAAATGTAAGTTTGGTTGAACTTTCATATTTTCAATAGGTTGCTTGGGAATTCTAGGAAAACTTTCTTCTGGCATAGGTACCTCTGTAGAATCTAATTTTGGCGAATATTATCAGAAAACAAAAAAATCGTATAAAAATTTTTTTTGTTTTCAAAAATTTGACATAATGGATCAACATAAAAAGGAGAGATACATGAAATACGAAACAATTCTTGTGGAGAAAAATTCTGGAATTGGGACTATTAAACTAAACAGGCCTGATGTTTTAAATGCTCTTAGTACCGTATTGGTAAAAGAAGTTGATCAAGCTGTTACTGAAATGGAAAACGATGACGAAATTAAAGTAGTTGTTTTTACAGGAGCAGGAGAAAAAGCATTTTCTGCAGGAATGGATATTCACGAGATGACTAGGAATGCAGAAAGTAGTACTCCTCCACCAGTGGACCCAAACAGAAGTAAATATTCTTGGCATATTGGGGCATGTACTAAACCAACTATAGGGGCTTTAAATGGGCTATCGTATGGTGGGGGATCAGTATTGGCGTCAAGTTTTGATATAAGAATCGGCTGTGAAAGAAGCACTTTTAAATTTCTTGCTGCTTCTTACGGACGAGTTAATGCAACTTGGAGCTTACCTATGCAGGTTGGATGGCCAAAAGCAAAAGAATTATTAATGACTGCTAGAATAGTCTCACCAGATGAAGCTTTTCAAATTGGGCTACTAAATCATTTAGTAGATTCCTCAGAATTGATGAATAAAGCTTATGAACTTGCAGAAATGATTGCAGGCAATGATCCTAGAATGGTTCAAGGAATCAAAGAACTCCTAATGGGTAATATTGGAGACTCATGGGAACAAGCATACCAAAATGAGATGGATGCAGTTGCAGGAAAATTGAGCCCAACTCCTGTACTCGAAGGATTCAAAACTTTTATTGACAGAAAGGGCCGAAAACCCGAATAAAAATCACAGGAGAATCAAGATGAACGAAAAAATTTCAACCCCTTTAGAAGGAATCAGAGTATTAGATTTAGGAAGATATCAAGCAGGGCCAAGATGCGCATTGATGTTTGCTCGTATGGGTGCGGAAGTCATTAAAATTGAAGGTGTAAATGGTGATGAAAGCAGGAAAAATGGTCCTGTAGTTAGAGGGCAAAGTACTTATTGGGTTCAATACAACAGTGGCAAAAAAAGTCTCTCTATAAATCTAAGAACTGAAGAAGGCAAAAAAGTTTTAAGAGATTTAGTGAAAGTTTCAGATATTTTGATTCAAAACTTTAGACCTGGAACAATAGATACTATGGGGTTTGGTTATGAAGAATTAAAAAAATTAAATAAAAAAATTATTATGGTAAATGTTTCTGCTTACGGACAATATGGTCCATACAAAGACAGAGTGGGGTTTGACCCTATAGGCCAAGCAATTGGCGGAATGATGAGCATTACAGGTGAAGAAGGAATGCCTCCCATGAGAACTACATTCCCTCTCATAGATAGAATCACATCTCTTCATGCCACAATAGGAGCTTTAGCTGCACTTCGTGAAAGAGAATTTTCTGGAGAAGGACAAACTATTGATGTTTGCCTTGCTGATACTGGATATACGTGCAATGAAATTCCCATTACTGCATTTCTTGAGGGTGGATTAATGCCTGAAAGAGAAGGGAACGGGAGAGGAACTGGTGGATGTTATCAGACTCAAGATGGATGGGTAATCATTGCAGCTACAAATGAAAACATGTGGACTAGGCTATGTGAATCAATAAATAAACCAGAATGGTTAAATAACGAAAAATTTTCTACCAGATCAGATAGAAACGAAAATGTCGATGAAATTGAAGATGGATTGCAATCTTGGTTCATACAACATTCAATGAGTTCTGCCGTAGAAATCCTTTCAAACAGTGGTGTCCCCTGCTCTCCAGTTAACAACACTCAACAGGCAGCATTAGACCCTCACTTGAAAGAACGTGAAATTCTAGTAGAAGTCCCTGACCCAGTTGCTGGGTCTATGCACGTTGCTGGTAAAATGATCAAATTTGGTAGAACTGAAATGGTAGTAGGTTCAACTCCAACAGTTGGCCAACATTCCAATGAAATTCTTTCAGAAATTTTAGGTTATTCTGACGATCAAATTAATAAACTTAATGAACAAGAAGTCATATCAAAAACTTAATATGGAAATAGAAGTACTTTTTTTTGCATCATATCGGGAAAAATCTGGAGTGAAATCGTACTGTTTTGAAATTTCTGCCGGATCAAATCTAAAAGAATTAATTTATAAAATTGTTCAAAAGTTCCCTAAACTTCATTCTGATCCAACAAAAATAGTTGCTGCTATCAATGAAGAATTTTCTGATCAAAGTCAAATTTTATGCGAAGGCGACATTGTGGCATTAATTCCTCCTGTAAGCGGAGGATCAAAATGATTGATAAAAAATTTCATGTGCAAATCTCAGAATCAACTTTAGATCAAAGTATTGCAAAAAAATTTGTGAAATCCAATTCACATGGTGCTTGTACTATATTTGAAGGTGTAACTCGAGATCATTCTGACAATAGAAAAGTCGAATTTTTAGAATACGAATGCTATAAACCAATGGCAATAAAAAAACTAGAACAAATTTGTGCTGAAATTATCGAAAAATGGGAAGTTAAAATTTCCATTTTGCACAGAATCGGAAAACTTGAAATCGGAGAAGTAAGTTTAATTGTAGCAACTGGATCTCCTCACAGAAAAGAAGGAATTCAAGCATGTGAATATTCCGTAGATCGAATTAAAGAAATAGTACCTATATGGAAAAAGGAATTTTTTGAAGGTGGAAGCATCTGGATTGAAGATGAAAATGGTTTCAGGCCATTCTCTTAAAATTTAAGCGCCTAACATTTAGCTTGATTAGAATAGTAAAATTTCAATATAATTAACCCCTTCCAAAAATATGGAGGGATCGCATAGAGGTCTAGTGCGGCCGCCTGCTAAGCGGTTAAGGCGTGAAAGCGCTTTCATGGGTTCGAATCCCATTCCCTCCGCCATAGAGAAAAAATGAAAACATATAATATTTGGACAACTGGATGCCAGATGAACAAGGCTGATTCTGATCGGTTAGAAAGTGCATTGAAAAATTTAGGTCTTTCTTATATTGATTCTAAAAATGAAGCTGATCTTGTGGTACTAAACACATGTGTTGTAAGGCAAAATGCTGAGGATAAAGCCGTAGGAACTTTAACTAGTTTAAAGCCATCTAAAATGAAAAACCCCGACAAAGTGATAGCGCTTATGGGATGTATGGTAGGACCAAAGACTGACAATTTACAAAAACAATTTCCCTATGTTGATGTTTTTATGCAGCCTCAACAGTTTGACCCATTGATTAATTTCTTATCACAAAACAAAGGAATTGACACTGAAGGATGCTTGGCAAATGTTACAGCTGCCCCATCAATTGCAACATTTATTCCAATAATTCACGGTTGTGATAAGTTTTGCTCTTTTTGCATTATCCCTTACAGAAGGGGAAGGGAAACTAGTAGAACCATTGAAGATATTGTAAATGAAACTAAGATGTTGGTTCAAAGAGGTGTAAAAGAAATTACTCTATTGGGACAAAATGTTGACTCATACGGGCATGATCTAGCCGGATCTAGAAATCTAGCAGATTTATTTTATGAGTTAAATGAAATAAATGAAATTGAAAGAATTAGATTTTTAACATCTCACCCCAACGATATGGACGATTCAATCATTGAATCAATTAATGACTTAGATAAGGTGTGTGAAAATATAAATTTGCCTTTTCAAGCGGGAAACAATGAAGTGTTACAAACTATGAGACGGGGATATACAAACGAAGAATACCGATCTCTTATAGACAAAATCCGTAATAAAATTCCCAATGTAAGCCTCACGACAGATCTTATAGTTGGATTCTGTGGAGAAACAGATGAACAATTTCAAGATTCATTGAATTTAATTAAAGATATCAAATTTGATAAAGTTCACTCTGCAGCTTATTCCACAAGAACAGGAACCATAGCTGACAGAAAAATGGTCGACGACGTACCTCCCGAAGTCAAAAAAGATAGGTTAATTCAAATCAATGAAGCACAAGAAAAAATTGTAACTAAAATCAATGAAAATTTATTAAACGAAACCTTTGATGTCTTAATAGAAGGTAAAAAAGAAGACAAATGGTTTGGTAGAAACAGAAATGACAAACTAGTATTTTTAGATGATACAGATGTTTCAGCCGGTGAAACAATTAACGTTAGAATCAATAAAACTAGTCCCTGGTATCTAAATGGAGCTAAAATATAAGTAAGTAAGGAAAAAGAAAATGGTATCAAAAACTAAAAAACCTTCGATTCCTATCACTGAAATAGAGCAATCGGCATTTTGCCAAACTGACGAAGATTTAGCTTCAAAGACATTACAAGAAGAATTTGAAATAGGTGTCCAATGGCAAAAATTACCTATCAGTTATATGAGAACTTCACCCGAACAATTATCTAACAACATTCAAAAAGCGAAAAAAACTTTAGGACAAAAACTTGTCATATTAGGTCATCATTACCAAAGAAATGAAGTCATTCAATTTGCAGATTTTAGAGGTGACTCATTTAAACTTTCACAGTTTGCTGCTGAACAAAAAGAGGCTGAGTTTATAGTTTTTTGTGGGGTTCATTTTATGGCAGAAACAGCTGACATATTAAGTACTCCTCAACAAAAAGTGATTCTTCCAAACATGACTGCAGGATGCTCTATGTCTGATATGGCTCAAAAAGACGATGTTTTAGATTGTTGGGAAGATATTAATGACGTTATTGGGAGTAAATCTTCTTTAATTCCTATGACTTACATGAATTCTGCTGCTGCAATCAAATCTCTATGTGGAGAAAATAACGGAATCGTATGTACATCCTCCAACGCTGATGCAGCATTCGATTGGGCATTTGAAAGAGGAGATAAAATCTTATTTTTGCCTGACCAACACCTTGGGAGAAATACAGCCTATAAAAAAGGAATTAAACTTAATGAAATGATAGTTTGGAATCCATTCAAACCTTTAGGAGGACACACAGAAGAAGTTCTAGAAAAAGCAAAAATCATTTTGTGGCAAGGTCATTGTTCTGTGCATACTAGATTTACTTTAGAGCAAATTCGTCAAGCTCGCGAAACTCATAAAGATATCAACGTCATAGTCCATCCTGAATGTACATTTGATGTTGTTAATGAAGCAGATTTATGCGGTTCCACGGAATTCATCAAGAAAGCGATAGTTGATTCTCCTGCTGGTACTAAATGGGCTGTGGGGACTGAAATCAGCATGGTAAATAGATTAGCTGAAGAGAATCCTGACAAAACAATATTCTGCCTTGACTCTGTTGTTTGTCCTTGTTCCACAATGTATAGAATTCATCCAGCATATTTATCTTGGGTTTTGGATGGTTTACTTGAAGGTGTTGTAGTAAATCAAATACAAGTTGACCAAAAAACTCGAGAATTTTCTAGAATTGCTCTTGAAAGAATGTTATCAGTAGTCTAAAAATGAAATTTAATCCAAATATAGAATCATTAATTGATTTAGCGATTCAAGAAGATTATATTTCAGGAGATGCTACCTCTGAATCAATTATAGACTCTAAAGCTACGGGCATAGGAACAATTGTTTCGGACGAAATTGGAATATTAGCAGGATTTGACATTGCTGCAAAAGTATTTTTAAAAATTGATCCTTCATTGATAATTTCACAATTTATTTCAGATGGATCTAAATTGATTAATGGAAGTAAAATAGCTTCAATTTCAGGAAATTTATCTTCTATATTAATCGCTGAAAGAACAGCACTGAACTTTTTACGTAAACTAAGCGGAGTAGCCACTCATACATCTAAATTTGTTGAATTAATCTCACATACCAACGCCAAAATTGTTGATACCAGAAAAACGACTCCCGGATACAGAAATCTAGAAAAATATGCTGTCAGAATGGGAGGCGGTCATAACCACAGACAAAACTTGTCTGACGGTATTCTAATCAAAGACAATCATATTAAAATATTAGAAAGTGACGGTTTAAATATTTCTGATGTGATTCGCAAAGCAAAAGATAATTCATCGCATACTATTAAAACAGAAATAGAAGTTGAAAATCTAGATGACTTAATCTCTGCCCTGAATGCTGGAGTAGACATTATTATGCTAGACAATATGCCAGTTGAGATGATGAAAAGAGCTGTAGAATTATGTGATGGAAAAGTCATCACTGAAGCTTCAGGTGGAGTCAACTTATCTTCAGTGAAAGCGATAGCTGAAACAGGAGTTAATTTAATCTCAGTTGGAGCAATTACTCATTCATCTCCAAATTTAGATCTTAGTCTCGATATTGAATAATTATTTTTTTGAATCAACAATTACTGTAACAGGTCCATCATTAACCAAAGACACTTGCATATTTGTTTGAAATTGACCTGTCTTAATATCCAAACCAGTCGAATGAAATTCATCAACTAATTTACAATATAAACCTCTAGCCTCAACAGGATTCATAGCATCCTGAAAACTAGGTCTTCTTCCCTTTTTCGTAGATCCCATTAATGTAAATTGACTAACCAAAAGCACAGAACCTGAAACATTTATTATAGATTCATCAAAATGGCCATTCTCATTTGAAAATATTCTCAAATTTGATACTTTGTCTACAATATAATGAATATCATCTTCCGAATCATTGGATGAAATCCCAATCAAAACTACAAGCCCTTTATTTATTGAAGCCAATACAGAGTCGTTTGAACTAACTGATGCTGATAAAACTCTTTGAACTAGAGCTATCATATTTATTCTTTAGTAGATGAAGACTTAGTCTCTGAAGATTTAGTATCTGAAGATGTAGCATCTGAGGATTTAGTTTGTGGAGCTGTTGATTCTGGTGATTCGGTAGATTGAGAAGTGGTTTTTGTAGAATTTATTTGTTTGCCTGAAGAACTCCCTTTCTGCCCATAATCATTTACATACCAACCGCTACCTTTGAACACAATAGGAACTGCTGAGAATAATCTCCTAGCGTTTGAATTACAGGATTCTATGGGACAAGGCTGTTCAATAGAATCACTAAACTTTAGCCTCAATTCAAAATCTGATCCACATTGATCACAATGATAATCATATGTAGGCATTTACAATAATCTCCAAAAAACCAAATTATTTAAAATTAATCTATAACCAATTTAATCTAGCATTCGATATTTAGTATGTCAATTTACTGTCAATCTAATTCATTTAATAAAGTGTTTTTCCAAATATGAGAAATTTCATTGATATCCAAATCAATGAATTCCGATAATTTAAACCTATCTGACGTTACCTTACCTAATTCTAAAAATGGTAATCCATATCGATTGCAAATTTCCGTAATTTCATTCGATCTGGATGGATTAAATGAAATTACTACTCTAGATTGTTTTTCTGCAAATAAAGCAGAATCCCATCTTTCTTTTAATTTAAAACTCGCAATAAAGCCTTTATTACCCAAAATCGCTGATTCTGCAATAGCAATGGCCAAACCTCCATCAGAACAATCATGACATGAATTTAATAGATCTGATGAAATTAACTCTCTACAAGTTTTTTGGAGAATCATCTCTAAATTGGTATTTATTTCAGGAGCCCCTTCAATCTTATTGTGAATTAATTCTAAAAATTCACTGCCTGCAAAATATTTTAGGCTCAAATCAACTTGATTGACTCCCAACAAAAAAACTAAATCATCTGGATTTTTAAAAGCAGACTCACAATGATTTTCTACATTTTGTAATAATCCAACAGCACCAATAACAGGAGTTGGAAATATAGATGAAACTTGGGTTTCATTATATAGACTTACATTCCCACTTATTACTGGAGCATTAAATTCTATAGACATATCCGCAATACCAGAAACAGCTTTCTCTAACTGAAAATATACTTCGGGTTTTTGAGGATTCCCAAAATTCAAACAATTAGTTATAGCAATGGGTTCAGCACCTGTACACGAAATGTTTCTGAATGCTTCTGCAACTGCAATCTGAGCTCCAACATAAGGATCTAAATAAGTTAATCTAGCATTTCCATCTGTAGAAGCAGCTAATGCTTTAGTTGTCCCTTTAATCCTTATTAATGAAGCATCACCACCAGGGGAGATGACAGTATTAGTTTGAACTTGATGGTCATATTGCCTATAAATATATTCTCTACTAGCAATATTTGGACTACTTAAAATTTTCAAAAATATCTCAAGTTGAGATTCAATCGGTAAAGGGAGATTTTCCAAACTAGTTTCTCGAGCTTTTGTAATATCAAAAGATTCAATTGCATCAACAGTATACAGAGGAGGATCAGTCAAAATGTTGATAGGAACATCTGCAATTAATTTACCATTTTCTAAAATAGTGGCAAATTCTCGTGTAGTCACTTTCCCAATCACATCATGATTAATTTCCCATTTTTCAAAAATACCGCAAATATCATCTAAGTTTTCAGGAGAAACAGAAAACAACATCCGCTCTTGGGTTTCAGAAAGCATTACTTCATATGCTTGCATACCTGATTCTCTACGTGGAATCAGACTAACATCGATCTCAAACCCCATTTGCCCATTTGCAGCACACTCCACAGATGCACTAGTTAAACCAGCTGCACCTAAATCTTGTAATCCATCTACCTTACCGGTTGCTACAACTTCCAAACATGATTCAATCAATATTTTTTCTAAGAATGGGTTTCCCACTTGAACTGTTGGCCTCAGTTCTTGATCAGAATCAAAAGTATTTGATGCTAAACCTGAAGCTCCATGAATTCCATCTTTTCCAGTACCTGAACCAACTAATAAAAGTAAATTACCAGCCGGGCCTGAAGATGATTTAATTAAATCTTGTCTTTTTAAAACTCCTATACACATTGCATTAACTAAAGGGTTACCTGTATAGGAATCTGAAAAATATATTTCACCACCTATGTTAGGGATCCCTAAACAGTTTCCATAATTTGAAATCCCAGATACTACGCCATCCAATAAAAATTTATTTCTATCAACATTAATGGGACCAAATCTTAATGAATTCAATAAGGCTACAGGTTTAGCACCCATTGCAAAAATGTCTCTAACAATTCCTCCAACACCTGTAGCTGCTCCTTCATATGGCTCTATAGCAGAAGGATGATTATGAGATTCAATTTTAAAAACTATTGCGTCACCATCTCCAATATCAACAACCCCCGCATTTTCTTCTCCTGCACTTACTAACAATTTAGGATGATCAGATTGAAATTTTTTTAACAAAGGTTTCGAATGCTGGTAACCACAATGTTCACTCCATAAAGACCCAAAAAGTCCTAATTCAATATAATTTGGTTCTCTACCTAATCTTTCAACTAATAAATCATACTCATACTGAGTCAATGATAAGTTTCTTAAAGTTTGTTCATCAAAATTCATGTTTAAGTTTAATTTCCATTTCCAAATAAAATAAATATTATTCCAGTAATGACTAAAAGCGTGCCTAAAATTGTTCTAAAAGAAATAGTTTCAATTCCTTTTAGAAATATAAAAGCCAAAACAATAGTTATCAATGGATAAATAGAAATAATTGGAGTAACAACTACTACTGGAGCAGATGCTAAACTAAAAAAATAAAACATCACTCCACAAGAAGAACACAAACCTGCGATGATAATCGTCGTCCAATTTTTAATTGGTGTTTGAGCAATATCTTTTACAGCCTTTGGAGCCATAACTAAAAAAGTAACTATTAAACCAAAAAATAAAGAAAAACTTGAAATTACTAATGGAGAAGCAATATCTTCAGTAAGCTGTTTCCCAATTACTGCAGCCAAACTGTACATAAAAGCAGATACCACTGCATAAAGTAGACCAATATTCTTAATGCTATTCATTTTTTTCACTACTTAATGAAACTACCACTACACCAGACACGATGAATACAGTACCCAAAACAAGCCAAATATTTATTGATTCTCCCAAAAAAATCACAGCCAAAATAGCTGCAAAAAAAGGTGAACATGCAACTAAAGAAGAAGATCTTGCTGCTCCCATTCTATTAATTGCTAGATACTGTAAAGACCTACCTCCAGTAAAAGTAATAAATCCAACAATAGCGAACCATAAATATGAAATAGGAGAAAGGGTAATAATTTCTTCGAAATGCATAATTAGTGCTACACTCAAACTAAATAAAGCAGAAACTACTAATGACATTATAGTCGCCCCTGAATATGGGATTTTTTGTAACGACAATTTAATGAAGACAGCACTACCAGCAAACCCTAAAGCTGCGCATATAGATAACAATATTCCGGTAATCAAAGAGACACAGAATCAGAAAAGTTATCTAAAATTGATCCAAATATTTTCAAACCGTCACTCCCTCCCAAAATAGGATCACATACTCTTTCGGGATGCGGCATCATACCTAGTACGTTTCCATTTCGATTAATTATGCCTGCGATATTCATTACAGACCCATTAGGATTATTAATATCTGAAACATCCCCCGTAGATGAACTATACTTAAAGATAATTTGATTATTATTTTCTAATTTATCGAGAGTATCATTATCCGCAAAGTAATTTCCTTCACCATGTGAAATTGGAACTTGAATAACTTGATCTAAATCACATCTATTTGTAAAACAAGAATCAGTATTTTGAACCAATAAATTAGTCATTTCACACCTGAATTTCAAATCTTTATTTCTTATTAAAACTCCAGGTAAAATTCCAGACTCACAAAGAATTTGAAATCCGTTGCATATCCCAACTACTGTCTTTCCTTTTTCTGAAAACTCTTTAATCGATTCCATTACTGGTGAAAATTTGGCTATTGCACCACACCTAAGATAATCACCATAAGAAAACCCTCCAGGTAAAATTATGCAATCGAATTTAGATAAATCAGTGTCCTTATGCCAAATATAATCTACTTCTTGTTGTAGATAATCCTTGATAACGTGGAAACAATCTACATCACTCCACGTACCAGGGAATACTACTACTCCAAATTTCAAGTGATACCTTGTAACTTAGAAGTTACTATAGAATTCACAAGTTTCCCATCAGCTTTACCTTTTACTTGTGGCATCAATTTGCCCATCACTTTTCCCATGTCTGAAGGATTATTTGCATTTACTTCATTAATCACTTTTTCAACTAACTTTTCTATTTCATTTTCCGACATTTGTTCGGGCAAAAATTGAGAAATAAAATCTAATTCAGCTTTTTCATTTTGAACTAGATCTTGCCTATCAGCTTTTTCATAAGCTTCAATACTATCTTTTCGTTGTTGCGCTTGCTTAGAAAATACTAAAATAATTCCATCATCATTCAATTCGGATTGTGAATCTATTTCTGCATTCTTTATAGCTGACATCAAAGTTCTAATCACAGTTCTTTTAATTGGATCTTTGTTTCTCATTGCTTCTTTAAGTTCTGTACTAAGTTTTTCTTTAATAGTCATATAGTTTCTCTATGATTTTTTTTACGAGTATAGGTTTGTAAAATTTCATCGTCAAGCATTAATAGACTGTTTAATCATATGATCTGCCTGCTTTAGTAAATTTATAGTTTTTACACGTCCTAAAATTTCTAAAGATTCAAATAATGGCGGTGAAACTTTTTGCCCAGAGGTAGCCATTCTGATAGTACCTAAAAACATTCCAGGCTTCACTTCCAATTCATTTATCAAATCTCTTAGATGCTTTTCAATGGAGTCAGAATCAAATTTTTGCAATCCATTCAAAGAATTTAACGTTTTTTCTATAAACAGATTAGTAAGATGAATATCAGATTTTTTCTGGATTAGATCATCCACAGTATAAGAAATGTGATTTTTATACAAAAAAGCTATCCATTCTTCAGCTTCTCTTAATGTTTTTAATCTTTCAGAAATCAAAGGAGCGATAATTTCTAAATCTTTTTGTGAAGGAGTAAAATCAAATGATTCGGGGGGAAATTCTACCCAAAAATTATAAAGGATTTTGGCCAATTGAGAAGGAGTTTTTCTTTTTATATACTGACCATTCATCCAATTTAACTTATTTTTATCAAATACTGATCCTGAAGGACTAAGTTCAGTAATATTAAATTTTTGTATCAAATCATCAATTGAAATTAATTCTTGTTCTCCATCAATTGACCATCCCAATAAACATAAAAAATTAATCATTGCTTCAGGTAAATAACCTTCTTTTTTAAATTCTAAAACTGATGTTGCTCCATGCCTTTTACTCAATTTAGTCTTATCAGGAGCTAGAATAGTAGGGATATGGGCGAAATCAGGTATGTCCCAATCAAAAGCTTGATGAATTTGTATATGCCTAGGCAAACTAGATAACCATTCTTCTCCACGAACAATTAATGAGATTTCCATCAAATGATCATCGATTACTGATGCAAAATGATAAGTTGGAAATCCATCAGATTTAATTATTACAAAATCTTCAATCAATCTATTTTCAAAAGTAATTTGATTTCTAACCAAATCATTTAATGTCGATTCTCCGTTTTGAGGCATTTTAAATCTGACAACACAACCATCTGAAACATGATAAGTTGAATAATTTTCTTGTTTCTGTCTACAAAATCCATCATATCCAACTATTTCAGACTTTGATTCTCGTTGTTGTTTTCTAACTTCCTCCAATCTTTCCGGAGTACAGAAACATTTGTATGCCTTGTCATTGGATATCAAAAAATTCACATGTTCTAGATATATATCCAATCTCTCAGACTGAACATATGGCCCGTATTGGCCTTCTTTTCCTAATCCTTCGTCCCATTCTAATCCTAGCCACATTAATGATGATTTCTGTAAATCTATAGCACCATCTACTTTACGATCTTGATCAGTATCTTCAACCCGAACTATAAAATCTCCACTAAATTTTTTAGCTATGATCCAATCAAAAAGAGCAGTACGAATATTTCCGACATGTGGTTCACCAGTAGGACTTGGAGCATATCTAACTCTAACTCGTTTATCAGAATTCAAATTATTTCTCATATTTAAAATTACTAGAAAATACTATCATTCTTTATCTATATTATTTAAAAAAAAGGTCAAATCTTCTGCTAAGTCTGCTGTAAATTCTACGATATTCAAGTTTGACGGATGTACAAACGAGATTGTTTGTGCGTGAAGAAATTGCCTATTCAAATTTGGAACAGATCCATTATATAAACTATCTCCAGCAACAGGATTTCCCAAAGAGTTCATATGAACTCTTATCTGATGTGTTCTACCAGTCAATGGTTTCACTTCAACATAATCAAAATTCTCAAATCGCTTCAACACTTTAAACTTTGTAGAAGATTCACGACCATTTTCGACTATGGCCATTCTTTGTCGATGATAAGGGTCTCGTGCGATCGGAGCATCTATCATAGCTTTGAATGATGGCAAATTTCCTTTAACAAGGCAAAGATATGTCTTTTGTACCTCACGATTTTTTAATTGATTGGACAAATGTGACAAGGCTTTATCATTTTTGGCGACTACAATTACTCCTGAAGTATCTTTATCTAAGCGATGGACTATACCGGGTCGAATATTTCTAATACCTTTTAAATCTCGGCATGCATATAAAACTGCATTCGCTAAAGTTTGATCGGGGTGTCCAGGGCCAGGATGTACAGGGAGCCCAGGTTGTTTGTTGATAACAATTAAATCCTCATCTTCAAATATAATATCTAAAGGGATTTCTTGAGACACTAATTCTATTTCCGGGGTTTTAGCCGAAGAAACAAAAACTACCTCACCGCATTTTAGCCTATAAGATGATTTTTGTAAGACCCCATCGACGGAAATAAGGCCATCAGAAATTAATTTTCCAGCCATACTACGTGAAATTTCATCAACATTTTCTGCCACAAAAGAATCAAGACGTAAATCAGCATCATCTTCAACTAATATTTCAACTTCAATCAATATCTATATCCTTGTCTTTTGAGACAGAATACCAACCTAATTTTTCACCGAACGTTAATGTGAAAATCAGTATCACAATTCCAATACTTATAGCAGAATCTGCAATATTAAAAGCTGGCCACCATCCAACACTTATAAAATCAACAACTCCACCATCGCGAATCCTATCAATCAAATTACCAAAAGCCCCACCAATAATTAAACCTAGAGATATTCTCATCCAAATCACATCAAAGGAATTTTTGTAAAAAAAGTAAAGTACAAAGCCTATTCCGATTAATGATCCTATAGTTAATAAAAGTGTGTAATCTGAAAACAGTCCAAATGCTGAACCTGTATTTACTCCATGAACTATTTGAAATACACCTTCATCTGGCCAAGCAGAGTATCTAGGCACAAATTCCTTAATTAACGATTTTGTCACTTGATCACAAATAATCACAGATAATGAAATTAAATAAAACAATAAATCTTTATACCAAATCATTTTTCACCTATATCTTGAGGTATCAATCTGTTAGGTGGCTTTGCAAAAAACATTATTACTCCCCCAATCAACGTAATGACTGAAAGAATAAAAAATGGCAAAAAATAACTTCCTGTAGTGTCATACCACCAAGCTGTTACAACAGGTGAAATCGCCATCAACACCCCATTCGGCAACATTGACCAACCAGTGATACTAGCAAAAGCTTTTCGTCCAAAGTATTCACCTCTGATAGCTGACATAATAGGAACTCTTCCACCAAAAGATATCCCATAAACAAATGCAAATACAAAGGCCATCCAAAGAGTATTAGCATAAGCAAGGATTAAAGTAGAAACCCCTTGCATAAACATAAATACAATCAATAAGTTTTTCTTTGACATCCTATCCCCCAACCATCCCGAAATAAAAATTGCAGGAAAAGCAAAAATAGCATATCCAGATTCAACAAAACTAGCCCAATATAAAGCTACTGATTCTTCTCTACCTAAATCAATCATCATATCTGTGATTCTAGGAGTTAGGTGAACTCCCATTGTGGCTAGTGCCATTGTTGATGATACATGTGAAGCAGTTATCACCCAAAAAACTGGGGCATACAAAGCTTGTTTTAATGTGAAATCAAATTCTTTAGGTGTATTTTGATTATCAGCATCTACACCAAATCCATGATCAAGTGATGCTTCACCATCGGGAAGTAAGCCAACCTCTTCAGGAGTATTTCTTGTTAATAGATAACTTGGAATACCTACCAAAATTATTATCACTCCCATTGCGACAAGAGTGAAACGAAATTGCCAATCGATTGCATAAGCATATAAGGGTAAAAAAATGCCTGCCAAATGAATACCGGACATGGCTATTGCCATAGCCATAGTTCTATTTCTAATAAACCAGTTATTTAATACAGATGCTACAGCTAACCATCCACCTAAACCTGCACCTAACGTGATGATCATAAAAACTATATAAAATTGCCACACATTTTGAATTCTAGAAAAAGCAAAAAAACCTACTCCCATGATTATCATTCCAATGAGAATCATTCTTTTAGCCCCAACTTTATCAATCAAAAACCCTTCAATAGGACCTAATGCAGCACCTTCTGCTCTACTCAAAACATTTCCAATAGAAATTTCAGTACGTGACCAAGAAAAATTCTTTTGAAGAACAACAACTAAAACGCCAATTCCTCTGAAAACCGCCAAAGCATTCAAAGTCAAAATCACTAACCCTACAATAACCATATACCAACCATAAAATAATGTTTTTTTAGGGGGTACCATATTTTGGGATTTTATTTCTTTTTTATGCCGATTTAACATTCTATAAATCCTACCAAAAGTTTCTTAAAATGTTTCGTTGTTTCGTATAAAATAAATTTATATTTCAGGAGATCACATTGAATCAATCTAATTATTGTTTTACATGCTCTATTTGTGAATTTAGTACATCTCCTTCTAGTGAGATCATAATTTGTAAAAAATGTAAGTCTCCATTAGATGTAAAATATGCATCTTTGGATAAATCAAAAACAGTAGTTAACTCTATAGATATTCCCCTTCCAATTACCTCTGAAGATTTAATTTCATTAGGAGAGGGAAACACGCCAACTATCTCATTAAATAATCTATCAAACAATCTAGATGTCAGACTATCTACAAAATTAGAGTATTTTAACCCCACAGGCTCATTCAAAGACAGAGGAACATCTATAATGATTTCATGTCTGAAAAAAGCAGGCATCAAAGAAATTTCTGAAGATTCTTCAGGTAATGCAGGTGCATCAATTTCTGCTTATGCTTCAAAGGCTAAAATCAAAAGCCATATTTTTGCTCCATCTTCTGCTCCTAATGCCAAAATCAATCAGATCAAAGTTTACGGAGCTAAAACATATTTAATCTCTGGCTCTCGTGATAATGCTACAAAAGAAGCTGAAATATTTTCAAAAACTCATGGAATCACGTACGCGTCACATAACTTGAGCCCTTATTTTATAGAAGGAACAAAAATTTTTGCATACGAAATATTTAGAGACCTATATAATTCTCAAGATTTTCCTGAACACATCGTGATTCCTACAGGAAACGGATCACTTTTTTTGGGAGCTGTAAAAAGTTTTCTTGAGCTATATTCCTCGAACAAAATTAACCTAATCCCTAAAATTCACGTAGTGCAGACTGAATCAATCCAACCAATTTATGCCCTTTTCAACACAAGTCACTGGAGCCCTTCAAATCAGTCCAAAACTATAGCTGGTGGAATTGCTGTTTCTAGTCCCCCTAGAGTAAACCAAATAGTAAAAGCGCTACATGAAAATAACGGATCATGTGTAATTGTCTCAGAAAAAGAAATCATTGAATGGCAATTACATTTAGCAAACCAAGAAGGTTTATACATTGAACCTACTTCAGCAGCTGCTTTTGCCGGAATATCAAAATTAATGGAATCTAAAATAATTAAAAAAGGGGCATCAGTATTAATCCCTTCAACAGGATTTGGGTTGAAAGACATTTCACCGATCTAAATTATGAATGTTCAAATGCAGCTTTTAGACCTGGAATAGATCCTTCTAAAGTAGAATCTTCGAGACAATAAGAAATCCTAAAATGACCTGAAAACCCAAAACCTCTACCGGGAACAGCTAATACATTCTGCTCTTTTAAAGTCTCGATAAACTCAACATCATTTTTATTTGGTGATTTTGGAAACATATAGAATGCCCCATGAGGCAGAACTGTTTCATAACCAATTAAAGAAAGCTCCCTAAACATGAAATCTCTTTTTTCTTGATATTTACGAATATCAATGGTTATTGATTGTAAATTAACAATCAAATATTGTATTAAAGCTGGGGCATTAACAAACCCTAACGTTCTATTACAAAACACTAAACCGTCTATGAGAATATCTTGATTTAAATCATCAGGATTCACAGCTATATATCCAATTCTTTCACCCGGCAAAGCTAAATCTTTCGAATGAGAAGTCGCTACTATAGATCTAGGATGGAATTGAAAAATATGAGGATATTCTAGTCCATCAAACACTATTTTTCTGTAGGGTTCATCGCTTACAAAAAATATTTCAGAATCAAACTGTTTTTCTTTTTCAGAAATAATCTTAGCTATCTTTTCTAGAATTTCTTTAGAATACATGACTCCAGTAGGATTATTAGGTGAATTAATCAAAACTATTTTTGTTTTTTCATTAATAGCATCATATAAAGATTCAAAATCAGGGAGAAAATTTTCATCAGGTTGTACAACACGACAAATCCCACCATGATTATCAGCATAAAATTGATATTCAACAAAAAATGGGGCAAAAATTACTACCTCATCTCCTTGATTCAGCAATGTTTTCATCACTACATTTAATGCTCCTCCAGCTCCGCAAGTCATAACTATATGATTTGACGAAAAATTCAAATTCGTTTCTTTGTTTAATTCATTTGCAATTGATTGACGAGTCACTTCTAGGCCTGCATTAGGCATATACCTATGCATTCCCTTTATAGGATTAGAGGCTATGTATTTCAATTCATCAAAAAATTCCTCGGGAGGCTCCATGACTGGGTTACCTAAAGATAAATCAAAGACATTTTCTTCTCCGAATTGTTTTTTAAGAGCAATCCCTTCTTCAAACATTTTACGGATCCAAGATCCTTTATCCATGAAATCGATGATTTTGTTAGAAATAGGCATATTTCACAATTTTCCTATAAATTTTCTTTCCCAACAGTATCATTAATTTGTTGGATAAGATTTTTAATTCCTTGCTTTTCAATTCTTCCCGGAATCATACCAATAATATATCCATATCGATCAAAAATTATATATGACGGAAAAGACCTTACCCTCAAAGCTGAGGATATATCAGAACTTTGATTGTCCACTAAAGTAGGTAAAACCCAATTTTCATTAATCAACCATTCATGTGGAGGAAAGTTAGACCTATCATTTTTAATGGAAGTAACTAACGACATAAATCTAACACCATCTATTATTATCTCACCCTGTTCATCAGAATAATTAGAAAAAAATGTTGATATTTCTCTCACTTCATTTCTACAGTGAGGACACCAATGAGCCAATACTATTAATACAGTGGGAAATTTACTCTCCCCTAAAACAATTTGAGAGCCATCTAATGAATCAGTCTGAATAAAATTTGGGGAAATTTCCACCTCAATATTATTGTAAAAATTTTCGTCAACTGTTTTATGTACCTGAGGAATATCTAATGATTTAGGAGAAATAAATATGGGAGACAAAGTGATGGAAAACACTGATAGGATTACTATTAAAAGAACAAAATAATTGTTTAATTTCATGTTTTTTTCCAAAATTCTTGACTCAATTACTTGGGTACATGACAATTATCTCCTAGAGTGTAATAAATATCACTATAAATAGGGCCCGTAGCTCAGTGGTTAGAGCGGTCGGCTCATAACCGATTGGTCGCAGGTTCGATCCCTGCCGGGCCCACCAAAGTAAGGACTAAAATGAAGACCCAAATATTTTTTTACTCTGTGATAGCAACCATTTTGCTTACAGGATTAGGTAATTCATTTTTACATAATCTTCATGCAAATCAACATGAAGATATATCTTACTCAGGATCAATCAATGAATTCAATCTAGCTGTTAAAGTTCTCCCTAAGACCCCAGTAGTAGGACCAATTCAATTTCAAATTTTACCCACCCATATCTCTGACAACACCCCAGTTGAACAGGCAATTATAGAGGTGTTGGTTAGAAAAGACGAAGAAGCGTATATGTCACGCGCAGTCAATACTCCAAAATCACCTAATACATACATTGCAAATTTAACTTTATATCAATCAGGAACATGGGAAAGTGAAATTAGAATTTCAACTAAGCCAGAAATAGAACACAGTGTGTTTTTCCCCATAGAAGTTCAAGGAAGCAACATACACAATGAAGATTTTATAGCTAGTTCTTCAGCCGGAATATTCTTTATGTTTATTTTTGGAATTATAGTAATTTTTACTGTATTTTTAAGTTTTAGGTATAAAAATAAACCTCAGTAAATCAGTCCAAATCATTAACTGATTCAACTATATTTATCCCATTTTCAGTTCTATAAATCACAATTACAGATTCACCAAGCAACATGTGTTCCCTCATATGAGATGGAGAAAATTTTCCTAAGTCGCCCTGTACGATAAAGATGAATTTACTATCATTTTGATCTATCAATTCGAAAGATTTCAGCTGTTTTAATGACAAACTTTCCACATCAACTACATATCCTGATACCTGCTTGATTTCCTTAGTTGCATTTTCTGAATAGCATGCAAACGAGGAATACATTACTAATAATGTTGTAATAAAGAAAAAATTTGAAAAAAATCGAATTTTAAAATTATTCACAATAACTCCTATAGCACCGTATCAAAATTAGAATAAATTCTGATTGAATCACTGCGGGATCAGTTTTATTATAAATTGTCCATTAGAACAAATTTTTTGGACAAATAAAAAACTAGGATACATATGGCAGTAAAAATCCTATCAAAGCCTATAATTATTTTAACAATTTTAACTTTAATATTTTTTTCTGTTACATCACTTCATGCGAATCAGAATTCTGATTCTAATGATAATTCGATAATTTTATTTCTGTTAGATATTAATGCAATTAAAGGAGATTTAGAAAACCAAAATCTCCTTAATTCATTGATAAGTATTTCATCAGTTGTTAACCAGAATCACAAAATGTATTTTTCTGTTTTAGATTCGTCTAACTCTGAAATTGCTCCTCAGGGACCTTACATAGTCAACAAAAATTTTGAAAACATGTATGACGATATAGAAAAACTTATCACTAATCATGAATATCAAAAAACTATAAGCCTGGATATTAACGAAAGCTTATTAAACTCCTATAATTTCCTTCAATCACAATTTGCAGAAAATGATTCAAAAATCATTTTTATTGGAGGAAGTCAAGTTCCTTTACTTATGTCAAATGCAAATTCTGAAGACGTATTAAAAGAATTTGTAGATCCAGTAGCCGATCTTTACAATAATAAAAAATGGAAAATTCTTGGTATTTCTTTAAAAGATGCTCATGAAAGTATTTTGATATTACTAAACAGATACTCTAAAAAAACATTATCAGAGAATTTAAAATTTTCACTACCAAATATTTTGAATGAATTTTCAATAGCAATTTCAAAAGATATTTGGAGTTCTGGAGAAATCATTGATCATGACAATTTTGAGATATCTAACAAACAAATTTATAATTCTGAAATTTTAATTTCTCCAGGGACTAGTCTAATCAATCTGTTTTTTTATAAAAACAAAACGGGTGGATCTTTCAGATTAAAAAATCCATCAGGAATGCAATCCACTGCTGGAGATCGTAGCGAATCATCAATCATAGAGACTCCATACTCAATAATATGGCAAATCAAAAATCCAATACCAGGAAAATGGAATGTAGAGATCAATAATTATGAAGGACAAATCCAATCCTTTTTACAGCCTTCATATGAATATCAACTTGAACTACTTAATTTAAATAGCAAAAACGCAATCAACCAACCTCTATCTTTAATCACTTTTATTACGGATCAAAATGATGTAATGGTTAATTTAGATCATGATATTTCTATTCAAGTATCCATAATTGATCCTACAGGAATAGAAACCTTATATCAGATGAATGATGAAGGGCTTAAAGCAGATGCAGTCAAGGACGACGGATACTACTCATTGGAAATTCCTAAAATTAATATATTAGGTACACACAAGATGTCACTTCAAATGAAATGGCAAGGATTCGAATCTGATAGTTTAATTTCAAATCATGAATTTGAATCTATTTTTTTCCCATATATGAATTTTGAAGAATTAAACATTTCAAACCTAAATATAGGAAATGAATCTAATTTAGGAACTCTTTATGTATCTATTGGTGATACTCCTTATCCAGTAGATCAAAAGTCTATTAACACGACAATTTTGACTAATTCTAATCAAATTTCAGACTCATACACCTTAATTCCTAGGAGAAGCACTACTGACGGAAAATCTGCAATGTATGACGTAATCTATACTCCGCAAGAGATTGGTAATACTTTAATAACATTCAACATGAACATTGATTATGCTGGAAGGCTTTATGAAGTTCCTGCCCAAAGCATTCAAATTCAAATTGTAAAAATTCCTACCACTTTTTCAATCATGCAAATATCTGGAATAGTTTTGTTCTCTTTACTGCTGATTATAGGAATAATAATCCTATTAGCTATTATCTACAGGAATTTGCAAACAGCACCATATGGGCACTTAAATGATGAAAACGGGAACTTAATCGTTAATTTTAAAACTATTAAAAAACCTCTAATTCAACAAATTTTACATAGGGATGAAATTCTTGGAACAGTAATAGGAATTACAGGATTAGAAGAAATTACATTAAAATATAAAAACGGATTGGTAATTATGAATATCTCAGACGATTCACCTAGAATAAGAATTAATTCTCAGCCCGTAGTTAATTCTTACTATTTAAAAGATGGCGATTGGATTGGAACCTCAGGAAAACTTTATGAATTTGTCATAAATCCATAAAAATCCACCATTAACTTTAAATTCTCACAATAAGAATAGAAATATCAATACCGACTTATTATTTATTAACAATAATTTCAATCTTTTGAATAATATCTCCCGATTCTGTAGCTACTAATGGGTCTCTTCTTGAAATATTATTGACTACATCCATTCCTTTAATAACTTTACCGAAAACACTGTGACAAGACGTCATAGGCATTTTACAATTTTTTAATTTATCTGAAGTTGTACTTTCATAACCATCCAAGGCATGTAATGCTTTGAAAGTAATAAAAAATTGACTTCCGTTAGTTCCTTTACCCATTTGCACACCCGCATTAGCCATAGATAAAATCCCAGCTGAATCATGCCTTGCTTCAGGATGAAATTCGTTTTCAAAATAATATCCCGGACCTCCTGATCCAGTTCCTGTAGGGTCACCACCTTGAGCCATAAAATCATCAATAACCCTATGAAAAGAAATGTTGTCGTAAAAACCATCGTTAGCCAAAAAAACAAAGTTGTTTACAGTGACAGGTGTAAATTTTTCAAATAAATCAACGGTAAATGTTCCACCTTTTTTTAAATAAAAAACTGCCTGATAATCTTTCTTTTGATCAATCGTCATTGATGGAGGATTTTCATATGTTTTGATTTCAGATGAAACAATTTTTTCTGAATTTTCTTCACAAGCTACGAGAAAGTTTAAAATCAAAAGCAAAGAAGATAACAAATATATTTTTTTCACAATTCACCTATTCTTCAGTTAATTCTTTAATAGCTTTTAGACCTATAAAATACCCATACAATCCAAACCCAGTAATTACACCCTTACAAACAGGAGAAATCTCAGAAATATTCCCTCTAGCTGCAGGATTAGATATATGTACTTCTAAAGTTGGAAATTCTACTTGTGATATAGCTGCACACAAGGCAGGATGACCAGTTGAATATCCAGCAGGATTAATTATTGCAGCATCATATCCATCTATATGTGATTGATAAAACTTGTCTATCACTTCACCTTCAATATTAGAATGAAAAATATCAATTTCAATATCAAGCTGATTGGCATATTTTTGAATTTGATCGGAATAATCTTCCATTGTTGCAGTCCCAAATATTTCTACCTGAAACTTCCCTCTCATATTTATACCTGCACCATGAACAACTAAAACTTTAGTCAAAACAAACTCCTAATTAAAATCTTTAATCCAATCTAACCCTTCCAAAGTATTTTTTAAGGGAATATATTCACATCCAATCCATCCATCATATCCAATCTCATCAATAAATGGTAATAAATAGTTATAATTTATTTCACCAGTACCTGGCTCATGCCTACCTGGATTATCAGCCAATTGCATATGACTAATCATTCCTAAATTATTTTCTATAGTTCGTGCCAAATCACCTTCCATAATTTGCATATGGTAAATGTCATATTGAATGAACAAATTTGGATGATCTACTTTTTCAACCAAAGATAACGCTTGAGAAGTGTTAGTAAGGAAAAATCCGGGCATATCAATAGTATTGATACTTTCAACAATTAATTTAACACCAGCTTCTTCCAAAATTGGTGCAGCATATTTCAAATTATTTATTAAAGTTTCTTCCGCAAGATCATCTGAAACATTTTCTGGCTTAATTCCAGACAAGCAATTCACCTGCGGTGCTCCAAGTTTAGTAGCATATTTAACAGTTTCATCAACAGATGATTTGAACTCATCAATTCTATCAGGCAAACACGCAATCCCTCTTTCTCCTGCTGAAAAATTTCCAACAGGAAGATTATGAAGAACTTGAGAAAGATTATTCTGTTGCAATCTATCTAGAATTTCATCAACCTCATATTCATATGGAGACAAAAATTCTACTCCTGAAAACCCAGCTTTTGCGGCTAATTCAAACCTATCTAAAAAATCAACTTCGTTAAACATCATCGAAATATTTGCATCAAATTTTGGCATCAGATTCTCCGAAAAATAATTTTAGTGATTGTATATGAATCTATAGTCAGTCACCAGTATCATTAAAGTGGATACATCTAACTTATATGATTAATTTTATCCATTAATGTTAAAATGGTCGCCTTGGGGACGCGCGGATTCGACAGAGGATGTCACCGCAGGATTGCAGGTCGGGGATGTCATCTACCTCGTTAAAAAGTGACAAAAAAAGTAACTGGCAACAAAGAGCTAGCACTAGCCGCTTAATGCGGCTACGTCCTTCACTCTCGATCCCCGAAGGGTGTGAAAGGGCGACAACAGACGGGGTGCAGCCAGTTTGAAGCCGATATTTCTGGCTAAAGATTATCGGATAGTCTGCATCAAGCGTTTGCTGATCGATGCCTGAGCAGTCGAAATTAACGATCAGATAAGCCTGTAGTATATCCTTGCTGGGGTATCTTTTGGACGGGGAGTTCGACCCTCCCCCGTCTCCACCAACTAGAATATAATTTTCTTAAAACGTATACTCATATTACGTAATATAAAGAGAGAAAATAATGACTAAAATGAAATTTGGAACTTTCCTTGCCCCTCACCACCCTATTGGCGAAAACCCACTACTGCAACTCCAAAGTGATCTGGAATTCGCCCAACATTTAGACCATTTAGGATTTGACGAATTTTGGTGCGGCGAACATCATTCCACTGGATGGGAAGTAATTGCTTCTCCGGAATTATTTTTAGCAGCGGTTGCAGAACGAACACAAAGAATCAAATTAGGAACAGGAGTCATTTCACTCCCATACCACCACCCTTTTATGGTAGCTCAAAGGTTAGTGCAATTAGATTATCAATCAAGAGGAAGAGTCCTATTTGGATCTGGTCCCGGGGCGTTACCTTCTGATGCTCATACTATAGGATTAGACCCTATGCTTTTACGGTCAAGACAAGATGAGGCTATAGGAGTAATTAAAAGATTATTTGCTGGTGAAAGATTCTCATATGAATCTGAATGGTTTACGTTAAAAGATGCGAAATTACAATTACGACCATTTCAAGAAAATATGGAGTTTGTTGTAGCCTCAACATTTACACCTTCGGGAATGACTATGTCTGGTAAATATGAAACCGGAGTAATATCTATTGGCGGAATGGCTTCACAAGGTCTTAAATCTTTAGCAACCCAATGGGGATTTGCAGAAGAATCAGCATTAAAACATGGGAATCAAGTTTCAAGAAATAACTGGCGAGTACTGATGAGTTGGCATATAGCAGAAACACGAGACCAAGCTAGAGAAGAGGCAAAAGAAGGGCTATTCAAACATAATAACGAATATAGTACTGCTGCCCTTAACCCGCTTGAGGGAAAAATTTTCAAAACTCCTGATGAAGCGATTGATGCTACAGCATTTTCAGAAGATAGTACTGCAGTAATTGGAACTCCTGATGATTTGATTCAAAAAATACAAGAGATGCTAGAAATTACTGGAGGATTTGGTGCTGTAATAGGTTTTGCTCACGATTGGGCTAATCGTGAAAACACAAAAAAAAGTTGGGACTTGGTTGCTAGATACGTGATCCCTGAAATAAATTCTATGCTAGATGATTACCGAGACTCATACAATTTTGTACTAAACAATAGAGACACTTGGTTAAGAGCAAAAGATGCGAGATTCAAAAATGTAGAACAGCATGAAAGCGCTGCAAAAGTTATGGAAACTGAAGGGTTAGAGGGAGAAAAAGCTAAAACTAATCAGAAACGATAGAATTATACAACTTATTAATCTGTTTTCCTAAAAGAATCATAAATATGGCAACTAGAATTGTCATATAACCTTTTGCAACAACCTGCCCATCCAAAAACTCTAAAGAACCAAAAGCTAGATACAAAAACAAAATAGAATCAATAACAAGCCCAACTATATTTGAAGCAATTAAAGCAATGACTTTACCTGTTTTTCTTAATGGAGAATAAACAGCGTAATCTGCAAATTCAGAAAATAAAAATGCTAGTCCACTAGCGAAAGCTAATGGAAATACTCCACCAGGTATAGTATTTCCATAATCACCTTCAATCAAAAACGAAACAATAGAACCAATCAAAATAGCAGAAATAATCCAATTACGATTTGATGTTTCATGAAGACCATCTCTAATTGAAAATGCTAGACCTGCAAAAAACACGCCTGCAGGAGCCATTAAACCAAATCCAATTTCCACTACCCCCCAAACTTGAATAGCCCTATTAGCCATTACAATTATTCCAACATAAGCGATAGTTAATGCAATTGGAAAATACAAATTCTTATTCATATTTTTTTACAATTTCCTCTTCAATTTCATCAAATCCATTTACTACTAGATCAAACCTAGATACATCACCAGGATCTTCACCTTTTCCTATACCAAATTCATCTGGTCTGTATACATAACAAGTATTCATGCCTGTCAATTTTGCTGCATCTAAATCATATGCATGTGCAGCAACCATCATAGTTTGTGAATTATCTAAATTCAATAAGTTTGCTGCGCCTAAATAAACTTCTTTATTGGGTTTATATGTGCCAAAAAATTCTGTAGAAACAACACAATCCCACGGTAATTTTGCGTTCTTAGATAACTTATTTAACATAGAAAGATTCCCATTAGACAGTGTAGAAACAATCCGATTAATTTTTAATTGATTTAATCCCAAGATTGCTTCTGGCCAAGGCTTTAATCTATGCCATGATTGATTAAATTTTTGCTTATCAGTTGGAGAAATATTTTTGAGATCAAATTCATCAATCAACTCCTCAAGAATTTCCATATGTATTTCATCCATTGTTAAATAATCCAGGGATCCATTTGCAACGCTTGATTGCAACCTTCTAAAACCAGCTCTCCATTTATCTGTAAATAAAAAGGTGTCAAATTCTTGTGAAATTTCCTGTGAAAAAATTTTGGATTCATTTTGTATAGAACCGTGCCAATCTACTACAGTTCCAAAAACGTCAAAAAAAAGAGCTTTAATATTAATCATGAATTTTTCTGTAAAAAATCTGCAAATCCTTTTACCCAATCATCACTAGAATTTAATGAAGGTACTAATTCCAAGCTTCCGCCTCCCATTTCTTTAAAAATTTCTTCATCTCTTATAGAAATCTCTTCTAATGTTTCTAAACAATCTGCAACAAATGAAGGGCATATTACTGTGACATATTGCACTCCATCATCTGCAAATTTTTCTAGCACATCTAAAATATCAGGATCAACCCATTTATCTCTTCCAAATCTACTTTGAAAACAAATAGTATGTGGTTTTTCAGTATTTAATTTCTTTAGAATTCGTCTCACTGTTTCAGTGCAATGAAACTTATAACACATCTGATTAAATTCTGATTTTTTTTCACAGCAATCCGGGTTCAACAAACAATACTCACCCGATTCATCTAATTTTTTCAATTGCCTTTCGGGTAGGCCATGAAAACTAAAAAGTAATTGATCACCATTTGCATAAGCATCACTCATTTTAATCTGATTTACTACACAATCTATATAAAATTCTTCGTCATAAAAATTATCAATTAAAGAGTAGTCTATTCCTTTAGAGGTGACAATTTCTACTGCTTTTTTATTACATGATCCAGTAGTGGCTTGAGCAAATTGTGGGAACATTGGACATAGAACAATTTTTTCAACTCCGTCATCTATCAATCTATCAACAGCATCTGAAATAGAGGGTTTGCCGTACCTCATACCAATTTCAACATTTAATTCCGAGTCAAATTCATTCAATGAATTTTTAAATTTCTGGGAATTTGCTAATAAAGGAGATCCTTCATCTGTCCAAATACTCTGATATTGAGGTAAAACCGTCCGAGGTCTAAAAGGAGCAACAATTAAATTGACTATGCCCCATCTTAAAATAGGATTTATATCAATCACATCTGGATCTGACAAAAATTCCTTCAAAAAGGTTCTTACCCCTTTAGTAGTGGGTTCTGAGGGGGTCCCGATGTTCATTAAAATATATCCAGTTTTAGAATTAGACATTGATCAACCTCAATTTTAAAAGACTAAAAGTTTTTTGGTGGCCCCTCAAATGATATAGCACCTTGGTGTAAATGAACCATGTGTTCACAAAATTCCATAGCAATTTCTAAATCATGTGTTACAAGAACCAAAGTTCTGTTTTCCTTACTTACAGTATTCAAAATTGAATAAAAATTTTTTCGAGATTGTAAATCAACAGCCGCTAAAGGTTCATCCATTAAAATCACTTTCTTGTCTTGTGCAAGAGCAAACGCGAGCCAAGCTCTTTGCTTTTGACCCATAGAAATTTCTGAAAATCTTCTAGATTCTAAGTGTTCTATATCAAATCGCTTTAACAATTGATGTGATTGCAAGTTTAGATCTTGATCACTGATTTTAGATTGATAAAATCCTAATTTAACAACTTCTTGAACTGACAAAAACTCAGGATCATCAATATTCTGAGGAATATATGAATAATCAGATGATTTTAAATCCGTAATGCTACCTTGGAATTTATCAATATCTTTAGTCAATGTTCTAAGTAAAGTTGATTTTCCTGATCCATTTTCTCCAACCAAACATGAAAACTTTCCTTCAGGGAAATGACAAGATATGTCATCTAAAATTATTTGATCATCAAATAAAACAGATAGATTGCTAATATCTATCTTCATTTTAACCTCCAAGCTAAATACATCATCATTGGCGCACCTAAAATAGTGCTAGCCATACCAACTGGTAGTTCTGTTGGGGCAAAAAGTAATCTAGCTAACTGATCTGAAAAAAGAGTTAACAATCCGCCTAATATAGTAGAGCCTAAAATTAAGTGAGAGGGATGATTTCCTAAAATTTTTCTACACAAATGTGGAGCAACTAATCCCACAAAACCTATCAATCCACCAGCATAAACAGAAGCTCCTGACAATATACCAGCCAAAGACATTGCTATATTTCTATTCCTAATAGGATTAACTCCTAAAGATTTTGACAGTACGTCTCCAAGCATGATGGGATAAAACCTTTTACTTAATATAAAAGTGATCAATAACACAGGAATCAAAATAATTAGCAAATAAACAATTTTGTCCCAATTACTAGAAGTAAATGAACCTGCGACCAATCCAAGCACTTGCCCAGGAAACACTCTACCAAATGAAATTACAGCAGTTCCTATGGAAACAGTAAGAGTGCCAAGTGCAATTCCCATAATTGCTAATTTAATAGGAGTTAAATCTTTTGATGCTATTAATCTAGATAATATCAATGAAATTATCAACGAAGAGATTATTGAGCCTAAAAATATCCAATGCTCATTAAAAACAAATATTCCAGCATAACTTCCGGCCAAAAATATTGATGCCCCACCACCTATTCCAAACAAGTTAGGATCACCAATAGAGCTTCGTGAAGACAATTGAATCAATGCCCCTGATAATCCTAAACAACATCCAGTCAAAAGACTTAAAATTATCCTAGGAATCCTAATACTCCAAATGATCATTTCCATGGGACCATCATCTGAGCGGATCAGTCCGCTGGCTAATTCACTTAAGCTTGCATCAGAGGGACCATAAAATAATCCCACTAATGCAAACATACAAATTATAAAAAAAAACCCTATGTATGAGACAAATAATCTCATTTAGTTGTTAAGGGATTGTAATGATTCGTGCAAAAATTCAACTGCTTCTACAATTCTTGGACCAGGAGCTCTCAAAAACAATACTACATCCCCTTCAACAACTTGATTCATTTGAATAGCTTTTAGGGCCGCAAATGGAGGAATTTGAGTAATAGTTTGAGATAATCTAGGTGCAGGCTCAGGAGCAGGAGTAATAGTTACAATAACATCTGGATTAGCCATCAAAATAGCCTCAGTACTCATCAAAGCATATCCTGGATATGGTCCAGAATCAGGAAGTCCTTCAGCTTTGTTAGACATACCTAAAGTAGTCGCGATTAAACCAGTATAAGATTCAGGTCTTGCTGCATATAAATTCCTATCTTGGTCTGAAATTAGAATTAAAACACTTCTAGAATCTGAAGATTCCACAGCCATTAATCTAGTTTGGATGTCTTCGATTTTTTCAGAGGCAGTATCAGATGACTCTAATATACTCCCTAAATCAGAAATATAAGTAGTAACATCAGAAACTGTCTCTGCTTTAACTGCCATAACTTTTAATCCCATAGATTCGAGCATAGGAGCAAATCTAGCCTGAGTGAGTGCTTCGATCAAAACTAAATCAGGTCTAGCTCCAACTAAAGTTTCAATAGATGGATCATAAGCGCTACCCACATCAGGTAATTCGTTAGCTTGTTTCGGGTAATTTGAAGCCCTGTCCCTGAGAATAGCTGATCCTCCAGCGGCATACAACATTTCAGTAGCAGTAGGACTGATTGATGCTATTTTTTGAGGAATAGAATCAAATGATATTTCTCTACCAAACGCATCTGTAACAGTAACATCATAAACAGGTTCAGGAGCTGCTGTTGGTTCAGGAGCTGCTGTTGGTTCAGGAGCTGCTGTTGGTTCAGAATCCATAGATGAAGATTCACCACAAGAAACAAATACAGATAACAATAACAATAAACTTACATTGATAATAAAAAACCGGTTCAAATCTTCCTCCAAAATAAAAACTGTTTAAAAAATAAACCTAACAACAACACCATCTAATATCAACAAAAATGATGTTACATGATGATCATTATCTCAATAAATAATACTTTACTCTCAATCAAAAATAAGCGCCCTCAATCGATTTCCGACTGAGGGCTAACCCCATCGTAAGGCCTAAGCAGCAGGATAGATTCCCTTATGTTGAGAGGAGAGTATCTATTATGTGTGAATCAATCTGTTGTGAGAACAGAATTTTTATGTACGACGATAAATAGCTTCTCTACTTAGGCAATTACCATATTTAATTGTTAATCAAGCATTCCTAATTCTCTGAAAATAGCAGCCGTACCTTCTAAGTCTGCAAGATCACTCATACTCAAGTCTGGAGTATTCAAAGTACTCAAATCAGGAATCAAATAGTGAGTTTTAACACCATTTTCTGCTGGCACTACGGGATACTCATAAATCTGACCTGCGAAATATTGTTGAGCCACATTTGAAGTCATAAATTTCAAGAACTTCTCTGCGTTATCAACATTAGTTGCTGTATTCACAATTCCTGCTCCAGCAACCATTATCAAACTACCTGGCCCTCCATTACTCATATACAAATTTCTAGCATTAAAAGTAGTACCTTCTTCAGCCATGAATCTGTGTAAGTAGTAGTGGTTAACCAAACCAATACTAATTTCTTCAGCAGCTGCATCAGCTACCTGAGGAGTATTCTTAGGATAAATAATAGGTTCATTTAGAAGCATATCCTCTAACCATTGCCGAGTTTCAGCTTCTCCCCACATCTTTCTCATTCCTGTGATCATTGTCTGGAACGAACTGTTTGTAGGAGCCCACCCTAATTTACCTTTCCATTTAGGATCAGTTAAATCTTTTAAAGTTACTGGCAAATCAGACATACCGTCAGTATGAACAAGAACCCTAGATCTACCTGACAAACCTATCCAAGAATTGTCATCAGGCTTAGCCCAACCAACAACCCTGTCAGTAATATCCGAGTCTAAAGTATGCAATCTACCAGCATTTGACAAAAACCCTAACCCTCCGGGGTCTTGAGCAATGTAAACATCAGCAGGACTATTTGCACCTTCTTCAATAATCATAGTAGCCATCGGGAAAGTTTTTCCCCATTTGACTTCTACTTCGATTCCAGTAACTTCTTCAAATTGAGTAACAATATTACCAATCAAGCTTTCTTTTCTACCAGAATAAATTACTAATTTACCGGGGTCTAAATCTACAACTTGAGTTACAGGAATTTCAACTTCCTTAACTACTTCCTTGATTACAGTAGCACCAGGAACTTCAACTTCCTTAACTACTTCCTTTTCTACAACGACTTCTTTAATCACCTCTACTACCTCAGTTTCAGCTGTAGTGCATCCTACGAATACAACAGCAGAAACCAAAGTAAAAACAGCCAAATAAGAAGCCATCAAAACGCGAACTTTACTAATAGTCAACCTAATTTCCCCTATATTATTAAATTACTATGTAATAACTACATCACTAACTTAGTGTATGCTTACCATAAAATTTAATATTGACTTACATATTTGTCAAGGGTGTAAAGTTCATTGAGATTTTTGTATAAACAAATAGGAGGAAAACGTGAATATTCCAGACGTCACATTGCATGATCTAGACAGACAGCCTGTCAACCTAAAAACTTTTGAAGGGAAAAAAACTATAATTGCCTTTTTCCCTGGAGCATTTACAGGAGGCTGCACGGAAGAATTATGTACTTTCCAATCAGACCTACAACAATTCAACGAGCTTAATGTTCAAATTGTTGGAATTTCTGTTGATTCACCATTCGCTTTATCAGGTTGGGCACAAGCTAACGATATTTCTTTTCCACTACTCAGTGACTATAACAAAGAATGTATTAAATTATTTGATGTTGAATTTAAGGGGTTGGCCGGATTGGAAGGATACGTTTCATCTAACAGAGCAGTGTTCATTGCAAATCCAGCAGGCGAAATCACATACAAATGGGTAGCAGAAAACCCCGGAGTGTTACCTGATTTTGAAGAAATAAAAAACAATCTCTAATATAAATCAACAACTCGGCTCATCAGCAGTACTTAATATGCCCATTTAAAAGGATAAAACTGTACATACAATTCCATCGATGAACTTGAATTAGCTTGAAATTTGAATGCAACAAACCTGTTAAACCAATCAAATCCTCAGGCTAAAAAACCTTATTAAATCATGAGTTTTCTTCAAAAAATCAAAGATAATACTAGAGATAAATCAAGAGATAATTTTTATCAACACTTAATAAACCTAGGCATCGATGTGTCTTTAGCTGAAAGAGGCGCTAAAGAAGAAAAACTTTTAAACCCTTGGCATAGAAGAAGCTTGGGTATCATTAATATTAATTCAGATTCTTTAATAAGTTTTATCAACATAATAAAAAGAGACCGGGGTAAAGATACCCCTCCAAGATGGTGGTATTACTTTGCGATTCCATCAAAAACTTCTAAAAATAAAAGTGATTATATTGAAGTTAAATCAACAAGAATTAAATCCTTTCCAGTATTTGGTAAAGTAGAATCTATTAGGTGGGATTTTAATGCTAATGGAGAAATTTTAGCGGAAAGGTTTACTAAAGATTCAGAAA
>QCNV01000012.1 GCA_003213095.1 SAR202 cluster bacterium AG-426-M11
TAATAACCTGCCGGGACATGCTATTAGTATGTCCACACGCCTCTGTAATCGTGTGACTTCAGGTTTTTTATTTACACCCCCATAAACTGTTAGGCTTTTTAATTTAGTATATTTTGATAAATGTTTAACAGTTTCATTGATTTGATCAGCTAACTCTCTAGTAGGTGCAATTATCAAAGCTTTTATACTTCGCCCATCAGAATTAATTAATTTTTGAATAATGGGAATTGTGAAAGCTGCAGTTTTCCCTGTACCAGTTTGGGCTAATCCCAAAACATCCCTACCCTTTAATGCAATAGGGATAGTACGTTCTTGGATAGGTGTAGTAGTTTCATAGCCAACAGATTCGATAGCATCCAAAATTCTAGAGGAGATATTTAATTCATTAAAAGAAGTCATATTGTTATTTAAATAGCATAACAGTCAATTAAGTACTTAGATAGCAATAAATATTTAAAGATATACAATGTCTCCATGTCTCAACAGATGCATTGGAAAAACATTCTAAAGATTAAGGATTTTCAGAACTTATCATTCTCAACATTTTTACATTGGATGGGGTTTGGAATGGAGCATGTTGCATTAGGATGGCTGGTTGTTGAAATGACAGATTCTCCATTTATGGTTGGAGTAGGAATGGCAATTCGCATGCTTCCAATGTTTTTGTTCGGAGTGTTCTCAGGATTTTTTGCTGATAATTTTGATAGAAGAATTATGTTGCGTTTAGTTACTTTTATTTCTGGGACTATACCTATAATCCTAGGGTTTTTGTTAATAATAGATCAAGTAAATATCATTATTCTATTAGTGTTTTATATGTTTTCTGGAACAGCCTTTGCTTTTATTCTTACTTTAAGGCAAACATATATTTATGATGTTGTTGGTGAATCAGGTGTAGTAACCGGTTTATCTTTATTACAAATATTCTCTCAGTTTGGCGGTATTTTTGGGTCATTTTTATCAGGTTGGTTGATTCAGGAATTTAATGTTGGTATTCAATATATTGCTATTGGTTTATTTTCTTTTGGGTCATTTTTAATTTTACTGAATGTTCGAACACCTGGAGAATTCCGAGGAGATCAATCAGATAGTTTTATTGATAGCATGACGAATTATTTTAAACTGTTAAAAAATCATTCAATCTTAATTACATTGATGATATTGGTTTCTATGTCAGAAATTTTTGGATTTACTCATATGACATTAGTCCCTGTTTTTTCTAAAGATGTTTTATATCTAGGAGCATTTGGTTTAGGAGTTTTAACATCAATTAGGCAACTAGGCGGGTTTGCTGGATTAGTCGCTTTAACTGTTTTTCAATCATACAAATTTAAAGGGTTATTGGTTTTATTAATTACAACTATTTTTGGTCTTACACAAATTGCTGCTTATTTTTCCTCTTCATTTATTTCTTTCGCTATTATTTTATTTTTAATTAATGCTTCTGCTATGTCAGCTGACACATTGTTCAAATCTTTAATGCAAGTTTCTGTTCCTAATAAGGATCGTGGGACAGCAATGGGCTCTTGGGTTCTTAGTATCGGTACTGCTCCGTTGGGGCATTTGGGATTGGGAGCAATAGCAGACATGAGGGGCGCAAAATTTGGTTTTTTATTTAACGGTGTCATATTGTTCGGAACAGGGTTGATATCTTTAACTTTGCTAAAAAATGTTAAAAAAATAGTTTTATAGATATTAAAAATGAACACCTATAGAATATTCTGATGCGGAATTCCATTCTTAAATCTTCAAATTACAAGTGGTATGTATTTTTTGCTATGGCTACTGGATCTCTTACTAATGTGATTCATCATGGAGCTGTGAGTATTGCATTGCCTACATTAGCCAAAGAATTCGATGTTTCTTTAACTATTATTCAATGGGTAGTTTTGGCAGAAGCTTTAACGATTAGTTCTATGTTGCTTCCAATGGGTAAACTGTCGGACACAATTGGAAGAAAACCTATGTATCTTTTAGGATGCTTGTTTTTTGGATTGATGTCTTTGTGTTCTGGCTCTTCTACTTACATAGCTGCGATTATTGGAATTAGTTCTCCTATTTTCATAATGATTCCTTTTAGGGTGTTGCAAGGTTTTGCTGGAGCAATGATTCAAGCAAATGGAATGGCAATAGTAACTTCAGTTTTCCCAGATAATGAACGAGGTAAAGGACTCGGAGCTCATGGAAGTATCATAGGAACTGGAGGAGTACTAGGGCCTATAATTGGAGGTTTTTTAATTACTTATGCTAGTTGGAATTGGATCTTTTGGATTAATGCCCCATTATGTTTATTGACCATATCTGCTACATCTTATGTTTTAACTTCAAAACAATTTAACAAAACAAATCTTAAATCTGCGAAATTTGATTGGGTGGGAGCTACTTTATCTACACTGATACTGTTATCTTTATTAGTTACGTTATCCAACGGAAGTAGTGTTGGGTGGAGTTCATTATCAATTATTGCCGGGTTTATAGTCTTTTTGATTTCTTTAATATTTTTTATATTTTGGGAATTAAAATTTTCTAACCCTATGTTAGATTTATCTTTATTTAAATCACCAGCTTTAAGTGTTGGAGTTGGTTCAAACTTTTTATCATTTTTAGGTATTTCATCATTTAGATTTATTATTCCATTTTTTTTACAGGCAGCTTTGAAATATTCACCTGCACAAGTATCTTTAATATTGGTTCCTAATGCCGTCGCTAGAATATTACTTGGTCCTTTTACTGGAACATTATCAGATAAATATGGAATTAAAATTTTTACTACTAGTGGTTTAGTTTTGTCAGGAATTGGTTTGATTTTATTGGGCTTTATGCATGAGTCGACTTCATTTTTAAATTTGATGACTTATATCATGATATTTAGTTTTGGTTCAGCTATTTTTATGCCTCCTAATCAGGCATCAATATTTTCATCATCTTTAAAAAATAATCATGGAGTAGTATCTGCACTAGTGAATCTGTCTAGAAATTCAGGGAATGTTTCTGGAATAGCTATAGCTACAGCTATTGTAGCTGCCACTATGCTAGCTTTTGGTTTTTCATCAGATGTAGAGCCAGTAATAAATGCTAATGCAGGAAGTAATTTGTTAGGTTCATTTATTTTGGGAATGAAATATGTATTTATAACTATGGGGATAATTCAATTTATTGGAGCGATTGCACACTTTAGAGTCAAGAAAATTATTTAGCTGTTAGTCCACCATCAACAGGTAATTCAGCTCCTGTTATATACGATGATTCATCAGAGGCTAAAAACAATACTGCATTTCCTACTTCTTCTACTAACCCTGCCCGACCCATAGGTACATCGGAAATCATTCCTTTTCTAACTTCAGGATCAGCTGTTCCTTGTGATGTAGTCATAGGGGGTAGAATGCCTGGATGTACAGAATTAGCTCTAATTCCCTTGGAGGCGTATTTTACAGCTACAGATTTGGTCATTAATCTTACTGCCGCTTTAGAAGCACTATATCCCATGTGAACATAATTTTGAGCTATAATTCCTGAAACAGAGGAGATGTTTACAATACTGCCCTTTGATTGTTTTACCATCAATGGAATTACTGATTTCATCCCTAAAAATACACTTCTAGAGTTAACATGCATTACTTTATCGAATTGTTCAGTATCTAGGAAATCTGGACCTGATGAGCTAATTCCAGCATTATTAACTAATACATCTAATCTACCGAATTCCTTTGTGATAAATGTGATTAATGATTCCCATTGATCTTCTTTAGTTACGTCTAGATGTACGTAATTGGCAGAAAAGCCAGATTCATTAATGTCAGTTGCTAAGGATTTGCCTAATTGATCTTGAATGTCACACAAGATCACCTGAGCACCTTCTTTAGCAAATAGTTTTGCTTCAGCTGCCCCCATTCCATTGGACGCACCTGTGATGACACAAATTTTATCGACTAATCTCATTGAATTTCCTTAATGAAATCATGGAAACATATCATATGTACGGAAATAATTATAATTTTATGGCTGATTTACTAAATGGTCACCTAATTTTGAAACACCATTATCTTCACCATCATAAAAATAGAAAGTAAAAATATCTTATAGTATTGTTACTAGATTTTTGTAAGAGGTAAATTTGAGTATAGAAAGAGAAGAAAACAGGTTACTTTTTGAAGGTAGTTATAATTTTCGTGATTTAGGGGGATTCGAAACTATTGACGGCTTCACTACTAAATATAATTTGATATTTCGAAGTGACGCATTACATGAAATGACTGACGCTGATTCTGAAATTTTTCAAAATGAATTGAAAATTACCACTGTGATTGATATGCGTACAGATAACGCTATTCAAAAAGAAGGCTTAGGAAAAGCTATTAATGAGAATATCAAAAGAATTCATATCCCTTTGTTTTCTGATACTGATGCTACTGAATGGTCACAAAAAGAAAGGGCACCTGAAGAACCAGCAGATTTGGTAGCTTTTTACATATGGGTGATGGAAAAATCTAGTGATCAAATTGTAGATGTAATTGAAAATCTCATCAAAACAGATGATTCTGTTCCAGTAGTTTTTCATTGTTTTGCGGGTAAAGATAGAACAGGAATCATTGCAGCTGTAGTTTTATCACTTCTAAACGTACATGAAGACCATATTGTTGATGATTACGCTGAAAGTCATAAGTACAAACATAAAATTTTAGAACGCATGAAACGAAGTATGACTGAAGAGAATTATGAAAAATTCCCAAAAGAACTCATGGATGCATATCCTGAAACTCTTGTAGCTGTACTTCAATATATCAATAATACATATGGTTCTATGAAGGCATATGCTTTATCTAAAGGTTTATCAAATCATTCAATTATACGTATGAAAAATTTGTTTTTAGAATAATTTGTTAAGTTAGTAGACCTCTATAAGAGAATTCTTGTTCTTCAGATGTGATAAATTCCAATAATGCTGCCTGACCGTTTTCTGTTGCAGACTTAGCTCTTAAAAATGCGTTACCTATATCTTCAGGATTAGAAACTTTTTCAGACCATCCGCCCATAGCTCTCGCCATTTCTGAGTAATCACCACCTAGGTCTCTTGTATTGTAAAGTTCGTGTGATGTAGCCATATGACTTGTTTCAATAGCCATTGTTGAATTGTTGAGCACTACGGTCAAAATAGGAATATTACTTCTAACAGCAGTTTCGAAATCTAGCCCAGTCATGCCAAATGCAGCATCGCCCATAAAATTCACTACAAATTTGTCTGGATCAGCTAATTTAGCTCCAATGTTTAATCCTAAACCAGTCCCTAGGCCGTGAGATTTACCCCATCCTATGTATGTACCAGGTCCACCTGAATTGTAGAAAGGCATGATTTGATCTCTAGGACTACCTGAATCATGTGTAACTATAGTTTGAGAAGGATCAGTAACATTCATGAATTCATGAATTACTCTATAGGGAGTCATAGGTTTCTGTTTAGATAAGAGTTTATTGTTCCATTCATTTAACCAGTTTTGTTTTAACAATGATATGTTGCCTGCAGGAGATTCTCTTTTAGTGGTAGTGGATAATAAGTCTTTACATGCTTCGATTAATTGATTTATAACTAATTTCGAATCACCCATTAGGGAAACTTCGGGGTCGTAATAATTACCAATATCTATTGGATCATTAGTTGAATGAATAATCTTTTTACCTGTTGGAATAGTCGTAATCATGCCATGCCTAGTAAGGCTTGTTCCAATAGCTAACAGTACGTCAGATTTTTTCATATACTCCAATACAGCACCATTCATCACTACAGAAGAACTTCCCAGAGATAAAGGGTGTCTTTCATCAATAGATCCTTTGCCAGCCATTGATGTAGTTACAGGTATATTTAATAATTCAGCTAATCCTGTTAATTCTTCAGATGCTTCAGCATACAAAATCCCCTGCCCTGCATACAAAATAGGGTTTTTAGCTTCTAGTAAAAGTTTTGCTGCTGTCATGACATCTGTTGGATTAGCGGATGACAAAACAGGATTAGAATAAGAATAGTCTTTTAATATACTTGAATCCAATTCTGCATTAGCTATGTCAGAGGGGATTTCTACCATAACTGGACCAGGACGCCCATTTTTTAATCGCGAAAAGGCTCTTCTCATTGTGTCAATTACTCTATCTGGTTCATTGATTTGTTCCACACTTTTCGTAATTGTTTTAAAACTGTCTACAGAGCTAAAGTGAGGAAATACCCTGTCTCTTTTTAATGGGTGTCCTAACGGTAAAAATAATACAGGAACAGAGTCGGCGTAAGCAGTGGCAACTCCGGCATAAGCATTTTCTGCACCTGGGCCATATTGCATAGCAAAAACTCCAGGAGGATTTCCTCTAGTAGTTCTAGCGTAGCCGTCTGCAATACCTACTCCGACACGTTCCTGTCTACATATGACCGGTTTTATACCAGCTGCTGCAGCTGCTTCAATGACTGGAGTGGTAGGAAATGCACTAAGGTAATTTACCCCTTCAATTTTTAAAATTTGAGAGATTGCATCAATTACTTTCACTGAATACTCCTTAATAAATTAATAATGGGAGTATATCAGCTAAAGTAATGTTCATTTTTCACTCGGAAAATATATGATTCACGTGTAAATTTATAGAATGATTATTCAACACAAAAAAACATAATGCCAGACAGTTCAACATCTTATGACGTAATTATATTAGGCGCTGGTGCTGCAGGATTAATGGCAGCTATCACTGCTTCAAGACGTGGTAGAAAAGTTTTAATTTTAGAAAAATCGAATAAAGTCGGAAAAAAAATTTTAATGTCTGGAGGAGGTCGATGTAACTTTACAAATGAATTTGTGGAGGCTGAAAATTTTATTTCTGAAAACGAACATTTTTGTAAATCAGCACTTAATCAGTTTTTACCTATAGATTTCATTCGTTTAGTAGAGACTCACGGCATAGAATATGAAAAAAAGAAAAACAATCAGTACTTTTGTATTCATTCTTCACGAGAAATTTTGGATATGTTATTGAATGAATGTAAATATAACAATGTTCAAATCATGTGCGATATTAATGTAACTCAAATTCTCTCGACAATTAATACAACCAAAAAATTTAAAATTAATTGTGATGAAATTTTAAAAGATTCATCTAATTTTTTAACATTCGATTGTGAATCTCTATTAATAGCTACAGGAGCTCTATCAATTCCTACTTTAGGTGGTAGTGGATATGGTTATGATGTTGCCACTCAATATGCACTTGAGGTAACTGAAACTAAAGCTGGCCTAGTACCTTTTATTTTTACAGACAAATATCAATCAGTTTTCAAAAACCTTGCAGGCATATCCATATACTCAAAAGTAGAATGCAATAATCAAATCTTTTATGACAACATACTTTTTACACATAAAGGAATCAGTGGCCCAGCAATATTGCAGATTTCAAATTACTGGAATCCTGGGGATTCTATTAAATTAAATCTTGTAACCGATACCAATCTTTATGACAAACTAATTGATGCCAAAAATAATGGGGAAAAAATTTTATTAAAAACATTTTTACGTCAATATTTACCTAAATCTTTTTTAAAAGAATTCGAAAATATTTGGTGGGAAAAATATAAAAAAACTCCTATAGAAAAAATTAACGAATCTGAATTAAAAACAATTGCTCATCAAATTCATAATTGGATATTAAATCCATCATCAACAGAAGGCTATCGAACTGCAGAGGTGACTGTTGGTGGAGTGAAAACTTCTGGAATTAGTTCCAAAACTATGGAAGTAAAAGATTATCCTGGGCTATACTTTGCAGGAGAAGTAATGGATGTTACTGGGCATTTAGGAGGATTCAACTTTCAATGGGCATGGGCTTCAGGTTATTGCGCGGGATTAAATCTTTAACATTAATTATGTTTTTGTTTTTAATAATTATATTAATTAATTGTAATTCAACAAACAAACCTACATGTTTAGATATTTCAGAACGACCTGATGAAAGAAATTACATAATGAAAATTGAAAAAGAACGAGAAAGATATGAGCATGACTCAGATGAATATGTCAAATTGTATCGAGAAAAAATGGAAGAATTTAAATCTCACTATTCTGAACAAGAATTATCAGAGTTAGGTGAAATTGAAATTTGTGAATCAAGCTAATACGGCAAAATCTATTTACATCACATGTAGTTTCAATCAATAGCAGAGTATACCAATGTGCGCAATTCTCTTCGTATATTATATTGACTTGAAGGACGTAATTGAGTTAGGAATACTACTGCTAAATTCTCAACAGGGTCTATCCAAAAAGCAGTACTTGCTGCTCCACCCCATGCTAATTCTCCAACATTGCCTGATACTTGGGATGCTGCGGGATTTAACAAAACTGAAAAACCTAAACCAAATCCAACTCCAGTATAAGAAGTTTCGCTCCATCGACCATATGCACAACTTTTAAGGTCTGTACCATTTGTCAAATGATTAGAAGTCATAAGATCCAAAGTTTTGCGACTTATTATCATGTGATCATTTAGTGATCCCCCATTTAAAATCATTTCACAAAAAGAAATGTAATCATCAAGTGTAGAAACAAGACCACCACCACCAGAAAACACTTTAGGTTTAGATATGAAAGTTCCTGAAATAGAATCGTCCACCAAAGTCAAAGAGTTGGATTGTTGATAAGAATAACATGAAGCAAATCTAGAAATTTTTTCAGGTGGAACATGAAAACTTGTATCTGACATCTGAAGAGGGTCAAAAATTTCGTTTTGGAAAAACACATCAAGAGTTTTACCAGAAATAACTTCAATTAAGTACCCACATACGTCAGTAGAAACTGAATAATTCCAAGCAGTTCCAGGAGAGAATTCAATAGGAATGGTACTCAATGACTCAACAAATGTAGACAGGCTTTGTTGCGATTCTCGATCAATGCCCATGGTCCTATAGGCATGATCTACATTTGTTCTTTCTGTGTGACCATAGGTTAATCCAGATTGATGAGTTAATAAATCTCGAATTGTAATTTCTCTTTCTAAAGGAGTAGTAATAAAGTCTCCCATATTTCCCTGTTGATAAACTCCTAAATTTTTAAATGAAGGGATGTATTCTGATACAGGATCGTCTAATTGAAACATTCCTTTTTCATAAAGAGTCATTAATGCGATGGACGTAATTGGCTTGGTCATAGAATAAATACGAAAAATTGTATCTCGATTCATAGGAATGTTTTGTTCTAGATTCATCATGCCTAAACTTGATATATAACCTAGTTCCCCGTTTCTGTACACTCCAGTCAATGTACCTGCAAATCTTTTTGTGTCTATATATTTTGTTTGTAAATGTTCATCAATAAGATTTAGTCTAGATTTAGAAAAACCAAAATAACTCATCCGATCCACCTTTGGGTATATATTAGAATTTTTCACCAATCCACGGTTTTGGGCCAGTAAATATTGTATTTGCTAAAGCGATTGTTTCTACAGAACCTTCAATAAGTCCCATGATTTTTAAATCTGTAGCTGAATAATGACTAGTGTATAAAGGTGCAAAACCACGTGGCCCTAATTTTAATAATTGTTTTGATGATGGTGATATAACCTTTTTAACATATCCTATACCCTCATTTATACTTAAATTCCAAATTCCGTTATTTTCTGGTATCTCATTGTCGTTGAATTCAAAATCTATAGAGGCATTTACTCGAGCAGGATAACCTCTCTGCTCTAAAGCATCTGAAATATTTAACACTCTTACCATCCAGTCTGTAGATGATTTTAAATTTGTTTCTTGTTCCTCCATAGCGAAGTCAATAGGGTCACTCGGAGGACCATTCCAAGAAATTGTTTCTATAACTGTTCTATGGTCAGCAAAAAACCTTAAGATTCTTTCTGAAGACTGTTGAGTTGAAGAAACCATGTCTCGAATTCTAATGTGGTCTCCTGATCTAGACTGTTGATAATTAATATATCCAACTACTTGGCTTTCATCGCGAATGTAATATTTGTAAATCGGTCTGCCATCACTTGTAGTGATTAGATCCCAAAGTAAACTTCCTCTGTCCAAATTGCCATTTCCTTGTTGAGCTCTTTCATTGAACAGTAATACCATTTCCTCATCGTTTGATGCTTGTTCAACTTTAAGTTTATTCAGTGCTGCTCTCATTTCTTTTATGGGAGCTTCATATGTAAGCATAACTCCGGACCTTTCATATCCCTTAGATCTGTAGACTCTGACACTAGATGGAAAAAGGGTTGATATAGCCATACCGTTATTTCTCATTTCATTTAATGCATTTGAAAGCATTGTAGAGGCTGCACCTATTCCACGACCTTCTGGAGCAACTCCCACTGATGTAACAGCTCCAGTGCGTACCTTTCTGCCACCAAACCATTGATACATATCTATGATTGCAATACCACCTAATATGTTCCCATCGGATCTAATAGCCCTGAAATTTTCATAACCTACTTTCCTATTCCAATTTGGATCTCCATGTCTATGAAGCGCTTGCTCGACAATTGACCATGTTAGTTCAGCTTCAGATTCTGAGATTTTCGAATAAGTAAGATTAGTCAAATTTTCCTCCTAGTATTGTGTATAGCAAATATTATCAGTAATTAAGTAAAGGTAAAAATTGAAAATTTTCAAAAAGATAATGTATTCACAATTTAAGTAAAACCACTAATTCGTAGCTAAATTAGTGGTGAGCCGGGAGGGGTTCGAACCCACGACCTAATGATTAAGAGTCATTATACTACCTGTTTTTTGTCAGTAAATACGTACAATTACGTACAACCTACGGACACTTCTAGGCACGAATCCCCTACTCTAAAACCATTACGACAAATTACATACAATTATGTTCAACAAATTAGGACACATTTTGGACACATTTATTGTTTTTTGATAGGTTAGATATTTCAATTGTAAAAATTTGATCTAATGAATATTAATTATGAAACATTTAACAGTATTAACCTTAAGTTTTTTTATAGCATTTATAGGGTGCGTATTTCAGAATGAAAAATCTATATATGTTTCAGACATAACTGATGCTGTAGAAGTATATTTATTTGTTGACACTGAAAAATGTGAAACATCAATATACCAAGCCCTATGTAGAGCAAATTCACTTAAAAAGTTATTGGATGTGATCAATCAAGCAGAACCACCTGAAGGATTAAGATTGGAACATAGATATTTGCAACAAGCTACAAATAATGTGTATCAATTTCATCTAAAAGTGTTAGATGGTGAAATCAATTCTCAATTAGTAAATGACACTGAAGAAGCTCTAGATATTTGGAAAGACGCATTTTTGATTGAATGGGTACAGGCTGCTGGCATTGAGGACATCATTATTAATGAATGGTTCCCCAAAATTCCCGATACATATAAAAATTAGGGCACATTTATAGTTTTTATAGTAGTAAAAATTCTATATAAAATTTCTAATCACTATTACATTAATTACCCATAAAGATATTGCTAATGCTGGGGCAATGTTTCTAGTTTTACTGTTAATTAAAAAATCTCTATAAAGAAGAAAGGTTATTAAAAAAGTCAAAATTAGAAAACTGATGTTAATCAGAGCCATCAAAAAACCTTCTGAGATATTATATTTCACCAATTCCCAAGAAATACAAGTACTAAATAAAAGAAAAATTCTAAATACTATAAAAATTAATCATCTTCCTCAGGTTGTTTTTGGCCCCTAGATTCCATACGTTTCTCAATTAAATTGATTCCATCTGTAAGTAAATTACTTGAATATAGAGGAATAGTGAGAAACCCTACAATATTTATAATTATTATGAATCCTACAGTAAACCAGGCAATATAAAATCCCCAATGCGCGTCAAATATTCCTAAAAGTGCTAGTCCTATCACCATGAAGACCACATATAATCCTCTTCTGATAAAATCTGCACGCCTTTGATTGTTGAAATGTTTTTCTAATAGGGCTTGACGTTCTAGTTCGTATTCTTCATTAGTCATACCTAAATCCTTTTTGACGATTGTACACAAATTGATGAAATAAAAAAAATTTTAGTTGTAAAAATCAGGACACATTTTGGACACATTTTTTAAAATTAAGTGTCCGTCAAAACTACGCAAAACCACTAATCTAGCTATAAATTAGTGGTGAGCCGGGAGGGGTTCGAACCCACGACCTAATGATTAAGAGTCATTTGCTCTACCAACTGAGCTACCGGCCCAAAGATAATATTTTATACTTAAAAACAAATTAATTAAATCTAACTAGGTGGATTTACTAGTTCTATTACTACATTATCTGGTGCTTCAATATAAGCAATTTTTGCCCCTCCAGGAATATCTGTAACTGGCATAATTATTCTTACACCTGCAGCTTCAAATTTTTCGATATCACCATTTATGTCGTTTGTTTGAAATCCAAAATGTTCCAATCCTAGTTGGTTGATTTCTGGTAATGCTGGGGTATCAGATCCATCAACAGGTTGAGAGGAGATCATAAGTTTACATGAACCATTTCCAGCTTCCATTCCGATTGTGATGGTTCCTGACATTACTTCTTTAGATGAAACTTTTTTTGCTCCAAAAAATTTCTCATACCATTCAGCAGATTTTTCTGGTTCTGTAGATCGAATATGAACATGATTAATAAAATATGCCATAAATAAATCTCCTAGTCTCTAAAATTTACATATTGAAGTGGTTGATCCAAATTCATTTTTTTTATGAATTCTATAGCTTCTTGTAAATCATCTCTTTTTTTACCAGTCACTCTTAATTCCTCACCTTGAATAGCAACTTGTACTTTTAATTTTGTGCCTTTAACAGACTTTGTAATGTTTTTTTGCTACTTCTTTATCGATTCCTTGTTTAATTGTGAGAGATTGTCTAAGGCTATCACCTGAGGCAGTTTGAGGTTCAGCAAAATCTAATGCCTTACTGTCAATTTTTCTTTTAACACAATTTTCTTTTATTAGTGCGTGTAGTTGAGTGAGTTTCATATTGTCGTCAGCTGTGATTGTTAAAGTATTATCTGTTCTTTGTACGTCACACTTAGTACCAGCCAAGTCAAATCTTTGTTTGATAGATCTTTGGACTTGATTAATTACATTGTCTATTTCCATTAAATCTGTTTTTGAAACTACGTCGAATGAAGGCATTAAAAACTCCTGTATTTATGATTTAGGTGGTGGTGCATAATCGTCATCAGTTGTGTAAATATGTAAATCCTCTGGGGTAGTTATAGCTAATCTTAATGATGTTTCATCACTAACAGTAGTTATTTTATGTAAAAATCCTTTAGGAACAAATATTAAATCACCTTTTTCTGCATGAATAATTGGTCTATTGTCTCCTACTTCCCATGTTAAAGATCCTTTTAAAATAGTCCACCATTCATGAAATGCCGGATGCCAGTGAGGATTATTACTCATTCCAGGATTGTGGCATATTAAATTTGCACGATTTCTTTCATCTTCCAAAATAGTGCTAGTCCAAGGAGAATTTTCAAATTCATTTATCACATCATCTAAAGATATATGTGTAGTATTTGTAGATTTAGAAAAATATCTACTTTGGCTAGAATTTTCTATTTCTTCAGTATTAATTACTTGTTCTGACCCTTGTAGAGTGACAACTAATCTCACGCATGGATCTAAATTGGTTGTAAATTGTATTTCATGGTTACCTGAGGGTATACGGATTATATCTCCAGATTTGGCAAAAATTTCTTGATCAGAATCTATACTAATACGTATAGATCCTTTTAAGACAACCCACCACTCGTTAAAATCATTTTGGACACTAAAATGTAGAGGGTATTCAGGTGGTTCTCCAATAATTTTTGCGAGATTTCTACCATCTTCAAATGCATCGAATTCCCATATATCTCTATTATGATTTAGATCTATTAATTCGCTAATTTTTAAATGATAGGGCTCACTATAAATTTCAGCCATTTTTGCTCCTAAGGACGGCCCAATACTGGGTTTGCAGGATCATTAAAACCAAATCCGGTATGTTCGCCTGGTGGAACTAATTGATCGATCAATTCTGAATGTTCCAGATTAATTTTCCATCCTAATGATCCTATATTGTCTTCATATTGTTCAATAGTCCTTGGGCCAATTATTGCTGTTGAAATAATCGGGTTTTCTAAAACCCAATTAACTGCTAATTGAGAAACCGATTTACCGTATTCTTCTGCTATAGGTTTTAATGATTGAGCTACTTCCATACTATGTTGTCTCATGCCAGATTCAAGTATTCTTATATCTCCTCTACCTGCACGGGAATCTTTAGGAGGTTTTTGATTAACTAGATATTTTCCTGTCAACATCCCCCTTCCTAAAGGACTATAAGCCATAAATCCAAGATTAAAATTTTCAGTAAAAGGGAGTAATTCGACTTCTACATCTCTATCTACTATGTTGTACAAATCTTGAATACAGGCTACAGAATCTAAATTGTTTAATTCTGAGAACATTATAGAATTACAAATTTCCCATGCCTTATGGTTTGAAATACCTATGTATCTAACTTTTCCTGATTTAACTAATTGATCCATAGCCATAATTGTTTCTTCTAGTGGAGTATTAATATCTCTTCTATGAATGAAATATACGTCTATATGATCTGTTTTTAATCTTTTAAGACTGTTTTCTACTTCTTTTAAAATATGAAACCGAGTTAATCCACCATCGTTAACTCCATTTCCCATTTTTGCATTTACTTTTGTAATTAATACAACATCATTTCTATACCCATCTAAAGCTTTTCCTACAATTTCTTCTGATAGACCATTGTTATAGCCATTTGCAGTATCTATTACGTTAATTCCATCACTAATAGCCCTATGAGTAAGTTTGATTGCATCATTTTCTGCACATGTACTTCCAAATAACATAGTTCCTAAACTTAGTTGAGAAACTTGTACTCCAGTAGAACCAAAATTTACATAATCCATTTTTACCTCTAATGTGATTTGACACCATTATATGTAAAATCAAGCAGATATATAATTACCAAAATTTATCTTATGGAGTAGTCATGTTATTTGTTTCAATATTCACGTCAGACCGAAAATTAGATCCAGAATTATGGGCCACAATCTGGCAAGGTAATCCTCCTCCATCCCTGAATTTAATCGGTGCTTACAACATGAGTAATGATAAACGTATTTATATTTGGGAAGGAGAGAGTGTTTTAGATATTCAATTTATGGACAGATTTAATGAAATTGGTGTGATGGAAACCTCTCCTGCATTTGATAGGACAGTTGGATGGAGAATGGCTTTTAATAAAGAATTAGATGCATTCGAAGAGTGGTTTAGTTCTGGAAGAAATAGAAGCGGTAATAGTTCAGATAATAGTCAATATGAAATCGATTCAGCTATAGATTTAAGAAGAAGAGGAATGTTAGCACCAAACAGGCATGCAGCTAGACTAGAAGCTGCCAAATGGCGTGAAGAACAACAACAATCATAACTATATAAATTGCTTGAAACCTATTCTCAGATAGGTTTCAATAGAACGGTAATTTATTAAGGAGTAAATATGGCTGAACAAAATATTGAATCGCCTATGACAGGGAATGTAATCGAAGTTTCAGTATCTGTTGGAGATACTGTAGCAATAGGCGATATGTTAATTGTTATAGAATCAATGAAAATGGAAAATGAAATATTTTCAGAGGTATCTGGAACAATTACTGCAATTCACGTATCCGAAGATGATAATGTCAGCGAAGAAGACGTATTAATGTCAATTGATGTTAATTAACCAAATCTAGCTGCCAGCTTTTCTTCTGTTGCTACCTCAAAAAACTCTATAGTATATTTTTTAACTAGTTGTGAAAGTTCTGTGTTGTCTTGAATAACTGTTTTAGGTACTGATTTAATATCATTGTATTCTATTGAATCTGTATACCATTCAGCACAAACAATTATTTCATCACCGGGCGTGCTAGCACCCCCAATATAAACAACAGCTTTTCCTCTATCGTTATTGTCTTCGTATGCATTACAAACTTTTGAAAGTAAATTAGCAGCCTTCCAAGCTTCAGCTGATGGTAATCCGATAGTATTCAATATTGCAGTTCTTCTAACTAAAAACATTTTTGTCTCCTTTGGATAATGAGCTATTGTACATATAATCTAGTTACATTACATTGGATACATTAAAAAAGGATTTGTATGTCCAATCTATACGTTATAAGCACACCTATTGGAAATTTGGGAGATTTATCTAGTAGAGCTATAGATACATTTTCCAGTGTAGATTTGATTGTGGCTGAGGACACTAGGGTGACTAAAAAAATACTGTCACATTTCGATCTACATACACCTCTTTTGAGTTTCAATGATCATAATGCTACTGATAGGATTCCGGAAATCTTAAATCAATTATCAAATTATGACATAGCAATAACGACAGACGCTGGAACTCCTGGAGTTAGTGATCCAGGCAATTTATTGGTTGATGCTGCTAGATCACAAGGACATACAATAGTTTCTATACCTGGTCCATCTGCGGTGACTTCAGCTATCTCTATTTGCCCATTTAGTATCAAAAGATTTCTGTTTCTAGGATTTCCTAGTAAAAACACAAAAGACACATTAGAGTTAATTAAGCAATCTGATTTGATTGAATCTCATACAATATTTTTTGAATCACCATTGAGAATACTTTCATTTTTGAAATCTATAAATGATAGTGATCCTGATAGATTAGTTTTTATAGCTAGAGAAATTACTAAAATCCATGAAGAATCTTTTACTGGCACAGCGCAAGATTGTATGAATTATATAAAAACTCCAAAAGGGGAATTTACTATAATTCTTAATCCAATTAAAGTTGATAAAATTTCTAATCATGAAGATTTGATTAAAATAATACATAAATTACATTTGGATGGATTAAAAACTAAAGAAATTGCTCGTGAGATATCTACAATTAGCCACATAACTAGCGGTGAAGCGTATAAACTAATTGTAGATAATTTGAAAGGACCTCAACAAAATGACTGAAAACATTTTGGTTTGTACAGCTTGGCCATATGCTAACGGTTCGTTACATTTAGGTCATATAGCAGGATGTTATTTACCCGCTGATATTTTTGCTAGATATCATAGGTTAATTCAAAACAATGTAATCATGGTTTCAGGTAGTGATGCTCATGGTACACCTGTAACAATTACGGCTGAAGCTCAAGGAATTACACCTAATGAAGTTTCAGAAAATTATCAAAAAGAATTCTTAAATGACTGGTTAAATTTAGGTATTTCTTATGATTTGTTTACTACTACTCATACAGAAAATCATACAAAAATAGTTCAGGAAATCTTTTTGAAACTTTATGAGAAAGATTTGATATATAAAGACATCATGTCTCAACCATTTTGTAATTCATCATCTTGTAATCAGTTTTTGGCAGACAGGTATGTAGAAGGAACTTGCCCACTTTGTAATTTTGATCAAGCTCGTGGAGATCAATGTGATAATTGTGGAAACACATTAGATCCTAAAGACTTGATTGATATTCGGTGTAATCGTCGCAAAGATTGTGGTGAATCTCCGGAATTTCGGAAAACTGAACACTTTTTTTTGAAGTTAAGTAATTTTGAAACAGAATTATTAGAATGGGTAAAAACTAAAAATCATTGGAAATCTAATGTTAAAAATTTTACTCTAGGATTTTTGGAAGGGGGATTGATTGATAGAGCTATCACACGTGATATCACTTGGGGAATCCCGATTCCCATAGAAGGATATGAAGATAAAAGAATTTATGTATGGTTTGAGGCTGTAATAGGTTATTTGTCTGCATCTATCGAATGGGCTTCTCAACAAGAAGACACAGACATTTGGAAGAATTTTTGGGAAGGATCATCAAAATCCTACTACTTTATGGGGAAAGACAATATTCCCTTTCATACAGTAATATGGCCAGCAATTTTATTAGGCTATGAAAATTTAAATCTCCCTTTTGATGTTCCTGCTAATGAATATGTGAATATGGAATCAAAAAAGATTTCTACTAGTAGAAATTGGGTGGTTAATCTCAAAGATTATTTAGAAAGATATGATCCAGATCCTTTAAGATTTGCATTAACATCTATTATGCCTGAATCAAGTGATTCAAATTTTTCTTGGGAAGAATATTTACGACGTAATAATGATGAACTAGTGGCTACTTTTGGTAATTTAGTCAACAGAGTTTTTTCCATGTCTCATAGGTATTTTGATGGAATAGTTCAAAAACCTACTAGATTTAGTGATGATGACATTCAATTGATAGAATTCACAAAATCATCTATGGATAATTTATCTAAAGAACTTTCAAATTGTAAATTTAGAAGAGGTTTAGAAATTTGTATGAATTTGTCTCAATCTTTAAATAAATACCTTGAACATCAAGCGCCATGGAAAACTTTTAAAGAAAACCCTGAAGATTGTGCTAGTACCCTCTATTACAGCACTAATGTAATCAATTGTCTCAAAATCATGTTTAATCCATTTATGCCTTTTTCTACAGAAAAACTTAACACCCTTCTTGGATTTGATGAAACTATCCTTAATCAAGGTTGGGTATGGGATCCAAATGGAATTTCTGAAGGTAATCAACTAAAAAGACCTGAACCATTATTCGTCAAACTTGATGATAGTATTGTAGATGAAGAAGTAGCTAGATTAGGAATAAATTAATTGGACCCTTTTAAAATTATTTCTCCTGTATCTGAACAATTATCTGAAGTAGAACAAAAACTACATGATTTCTCTTCAAATGCTGAACTACCATTTTTAGATGAATTGCTTACTCATGCATTCAATTCTCAAGGTAAGCTAGCTCGTCCGGCACTTACGTTATTAACATCTGGATTCCATGAACACAATTGGGACAAAGTTACAACAATGGCTGCTGCTGTTGAAATGCTACACATTGCAACATTAATTCACGACGATACTGTTGATGAAGCAGAAACTCGTAGGGGTCGTATTACTGTTAGCAATAAATATGGTCAGCATACAGCAGTTTTGTTAGGTGATTACATATTTGCGTCATCTGCTACATATGTTTGTGATACTGGAAATATAGAAGTTATTAAAATGTTTTCACAAACAATTATGGATTTATCAGAAGGGCAAATACAAGAAACAGCAAATATTAAAAATCTAAAAACGGATATTAATGAATATTTACACCGAATTTACTTAAAAACTGGATCACTTTTTACTACAGCAGGTGTATCTGGAGCTAAATTAAGTGGTGCTTCAGATGAGCAAGTTACATACATTAGAAAATACAGTAAAAACATAGGTTTAGCTTTTCAAATAATTGATGATATTTTTGACTTAAACAAAAATGAAACTCAATTAGGCAAGCCAGTTGGAAGCGACTTGATCAATGGTGTAGTAACCCTACCCACTTTATATGCAATGGAAAATCAAGATTTTAAAAGTTTAATTAAAGAATTTTTTAAAAACACATTTGATATGTCTTTACATAATGAAATTACTAATTACATGAATAATTCAAATGCGATTGAAAGATCATATGATTATGCTAAACAATTAATTCAATCTGCCAAAGATTCTGTTGAGAATTTACATCATTGCGATAGTAAAGAATCGTTAATAAATTTATGTGATTACATAATTACTAGAAATATTTAATTATGAGTTGTTAGATAAATTTTTCGTAAAACTAATCAAATCATTTTTGAAATTTGATTGATCAATATTACCATCCAATACAGTCCAACAAATCATAAATAAAATTCCAATAACAGTAAAAAGAGTAACTTTATTCATGATTTCCTAATAAGATTAAGTGAAAGATAAACAGCATATTCCCATTACAAATACGTATCCTATGAGTATAGTTAAGATACCTCCAACTATATATCCGAAAACTAAAAATTTATTCATTATGATGAATCCACATTATTTTAATTGATCCATTTAATTGGAGGGTTAATATTATTCAAGTACTTAGAATCTATATTATTAATATCTATATCAATTAGCAACATTTTTGAGTTTTCTCCTATTTGTATCGCTCTTTCAGAATTGACACTTGTAAGAGTTTTATTATGTTCAGTCAGCATTTTTAATGTACTTTGAATACAAACTTTTTCTGCAGAATTCAAAATCTCTCCCAATCTTGTGGTTCTAGTGAAATTAGCATACATACCAATTAATGGATTTATCGAAGAAACTGGAGCATCAGATGAATATCCAACTGTTATACCTGAATTGATCAATGATCCAATTCTATACAAACTATTTATATATTCAGGATTTTTTTCTTTTAAATACAAATCTCCGCGCTCATATATAAAAGAAGGATGTGTAGAGACATTTATGTTGTTATTTTTTATATTTTCAATATCTTCATCAAATAATTCAGAAGCATGTTCAATGCGATCATTTTCAAAAGGATTCATAGAAATTGCTTTAATCGCTGCTTTGACACTTAAATTGTCTACGGCATGAATAGCTACAGGAAATCCTGCCATATGACTTTTATTAACTTGTGCAGATAATGTTTCAATGTCAGGAACACATTGTCCTGATGAAGCTGTTAGCATAATTTTGCAGTGCCCTAAACTTAATGAACCTATAGAAGATTTATAAAAGAGCTCCTCTCTGGAAAATTCGTGTAAATTTGAATATCCAGGCATAAAAATAATTTTTGGAAATTCTGGTTTATTTGAACCTATTGAAGAAAGAAATTGAAATTTCAACAAATCATTGGTAATAGAAGCATCATTGATAATCGAATAACCATTTTGTTGATAAAGATTTAATATTTTATCTAAAGATTTTTTAAGATCAGAAGATGATGATTTTGGCATATATTCATCAATTAATTGATCTCCCTCAAAAATATATCCTGATAATTTCCCATTTTGAACCTGTCTATCAAATGTTATTCCAGTTGGTTCATTTGTATATTCAGTAACACCAATGATTTCTAAAGCTTTGGAATTAAGCAAGTTTCCGTGTAAAGAATCTAGGTAGATGACTATAGGAACTTCATTGGAAATTTCATCTAAATCAGTTTTATTGATATAGATTTGACGGTCTTGCATTTGCAGACCATATATTTTAATCCAATATTCTCTTGAGCTTTTTACTATATTTTCTATCTGATTTATTAAATCGGATTTTGATTTAATTGATTGATAATTTATATGAGGTTTAGTCAGATTTGATGCATAAGATAATATATGTGAGTGCGAATCTATAAATGATTCTGTAATCAGCTTACCTTGGCAATCTATAGTGTGATCAAAATAACTTGATTCAAAATCACTCGATTGACCAAACCCCATGATGCGACCATCACTAATTGCTAATGAATAGTTAGGATGGATTGTATTCCCATCAAATATATTGGCATTGGAGTATAAAGTTTTACCTAATGGCAATTTATTGAATTACAGATTTTGGTGATGCCTCAATGTTTCTTACTACTATTTTGGATCGATCCATCATTTCAGGAATTTTAGGACCTATTTCATTTTTCCAAGTATCACTTTCATATACAGCTGTATAAAGTGCTTCTTTATGATCATCATTTTCGAATCTTCTTATCCAAATATACAAATCTTCTTCGTCACGACTAACGAAGCTACCTAAAATCACCATTCCTTTAGAAACTTGAAAAGGGATTATGACGTTTTCCATATAATCTACCCAGTTCTGCTTTTGCCCAGGCATCATTCGATATTCTCTTAATTCAAAAAACATAATTGCTCCTTATTTAGTGGGGTCCCCCAATTTGAAATACTAATACACTCGATACTATATACAAACTAATCAAAATTATCGATTCAATTGATATAAATCTTCCTAAATTTATAGGAATTGTTTTACGCATAGAAATCAGAACAGTCGAACTCATCAGTAATGCAATTAATGCAGTAATTACATGTACCTGTGAAGTTTGTATCCATAATGGAGAGCTCGAATATGCTAAGTCATCAATAAACAAAACAAATCCCATATTAAACAAATTACTACCTAACAAATTTGTAACAGCTAGTTCGGGGGCTCTGATTCTAATAGCTGCTATTGATGCTGCTAATTCAGGAAGAGATGTGCTTAGGGCTAAAAATTGAGTACCCATAAAACTTTTACCCCAGCCCATTGCATCTGCAAGTTCATCTCCGGTTTGTGCTAACCAAATAGCAGCAATAACAACTATGATTGCTGAGAATGCATATAAAAATGAAGCTTTATATATGTTTTCTTTAGAGTAGTCCTCTTCATCGTTAAACTCAGATTGATTTTGTTCTCTGTAAATAAGAAATAAAGATATAATAAAAAATCCAATCAACAGAATTGAAATAGGACTAACTACTAAATTTGTTGTAAAACTAAAATAACCATGAAAAAAAACAGCACTACCTCCAAGAAATATGATTAAAGCTGACAATAATCCTGTTAGGCGTGTAGTGGAACCTAAACTAGATAATACTGAACCTTTTCGCCAGATTAAATCAATAATTCCTATGATTAGTAAATTAAATACATTACTTCCAAATACACTACCAGCAGCTAAATCTGCTCCATCAGCTCCACCTATTAATGTGACAGCACTAACTCCAGTACCTAATTCGGGAAAAGATGTTGCTGTAGCCAGTAATACAACACCAACAAAAGATCTTCCTAGTCCAGTTTTAAAAGCGATAATATCCGCATTTTTTGCAAGATAAGTAGCTGCTATTAAAATAACTGTTGCTGTTAAGGCTAGCTGAGCCCATAAAAAAGGAAGTGAAGATGACATTTATGACCTCATTATTTACGTTCAGAAATTAATAAATCTGATCGATTCCTCCATTTTTTTAAAAATCTGCCATAATTTTTTCGACTTAACTCATCTCTTTCTGATTCAACCAAAGATGTCCAACCACGATGTTCATGTAAAACCATCGGTAAATTATGATCAGCAAAAATTTTATAACCTTTTTCTTTAAACTGAAAACTGTAATCTATATCTAAGTTCCTATAAAACCTGAATGATTCTCTCATTAAGCCAACTTGAGATACATCATTTCTTCTAAAGGCAAAACAGTATCCTTGCATAGCATCCATTTCACCAGATTCTCCGTCCCCATCATGAAAATGCATTAAATCTGGAGTTTTCAATCCGGCAAAACCTGCTATTCCTATAGAAGTATCAGAGAGAATTAGATTTATTTGATTTAAAAATTCTCCTGTGATTTCCACACTTGTATCTAAAAGTATAAAAATTTTACCGCTAGATTTTTTAATTAATATATTTTTTGCGGCTCCATCACCTAAAGAGTGATCAGCATGAATAATTGATAATGCAGGAATTTGTTTGGACATTATTTCTAAGGCTTCACCTGTAGCTTCATCACAACCATTGTCTAGAGCTAAAATTTCAAAATTTTTGGAATCAGAAAATTTATTGACACTTAAAATACACCTTTCAGCATCTTCTAAATGGCTATTAATTAATAAAGCAACTGTAAAATCGATTTCATTACTTACATTATTTGAAAACTGAATTTGAGAAGATGAAGAAATAGTAGGCCATCGTTCATTTCTAATTTCACATAAACTTTTTTTACGTAAAATTGAATGAGATTGGTAATCTTGGACTATATATCCTGAAGATTCTAGATTTGTTCGAATATCATCAGATTTTTTAAATTGTTTTTGGGCGCGCAATTTAGTTCTATCTGCACAAATATTCAAAATATCATCTGGAATTTCAAAAGAATCATTCGTATTTGGTAAATCAAATCCTAAAATCTGATCTATGTAGATTAATAATTCGTATTTGTCCTTAGGGTTAAGCTCTGATTCTAATAATCTCCATACAAGATTCAAAACTTCTGGCATATTTAAATCATCGGAAAAAGAATTTTGAAATTTCATTTTCCAAGCATTGAATTTTTCTGTATCTATTTGATTTGTATGAGAAGAACGACGAAATTCATGGAATTTGATTTTTAGTTTGTTTAATGCATTCTCAGAAGCTTTAAGTGAAGCAAAGGTGAAATTGATTCTAGTTCTATATCTAGCAGTCATACAAAGATAACGGAATGCCAAAGGATCTATACCTCTATTAATCAAATCAGATATCAGATACGCGTTGCCAGAGGATTTTGCCATTTTTACGCCATCAGCTAGCAGATGTTGGCCATGAACCCAATGATTAACTACTTTTCTGCCCGTAAATCCCTCACTTTGTGCAATCTCACCTTCATGGTGAGGGAAAATGTTATCAACTCCACCAGTATGAATATCGATATTTTTACCTAAATATTTTATAGACATAGCAGAACATTCTATATGCCAACCTGGAAATCCATATCCCCAAGGACTATCCCATTTTAATAATCTACCTTCTTCCGCTTTTTTCCATAAAGTAAAATCTCTGGGATCTTTTTTTAGAGGATCGATTTCTACACGAATAGCATCTTTTAAAGTGTTTTCATGAATATTTCCCGATAATTGACCATATTTATGAAAATTTCTTACATTAAAATATAAATTACCTTCAACTTCATAAGCTAATTTGTTTTTTTCTAATTGCTCAACTATTTTGATCATTTCTGTAATGTGATCTGTAGCTTTAGGGAACTCATCTGCAGGTAAAATGTTTAATGTTTTTTCATCATTAAGAAATCTTTGTGTGTAAAAATCAGCAATTTGCTGAGGAGTTTGCCCCGATGCTATTGCTGCAGCAACAACCTTGTCTTCACCGCGCTCTAGTACTTCTTGTCTCATATGACCTACATCAGTAATATTTTTGATGTGGATCACTTCATAGCCCAAAAGTATTAAAGATCGCTTGATCCAATCAGCCATCAAATAAGACCTTAAGTTTCCAATGTGAGCGTCTCTGTATACGGTTGGTCCGCAAGTATACATACGTACTACCCCTTCTTCGAAGGGAATAATTTCATTTTTCTGGCGTGTAAGAGTATTAAAAAGCTCTAACACAATCATCTCCCGATTGACAAATTATATCTAATTTTTAGTTTAACTGAAGAACTCTAAGTAAGTTAGTAGATCCAGGAACTCCAATAGGAGTTCCTGCAACCAGTACAACATTTCCAGTTGCATCGTTACCTAAGATTTTAATTGATTCTCTTTCACCAAGACTGAAAAAATCATCAAGATTTGTCAGATTATCAGTCACAACAGGAAATACTCCCCAACTTAATGTAAGTTTGTTTTTAACATTATCCCATCTGGTTAAAGCCAGAATTTTTGATTTGGGTCTGTAGCGAGACACCCTACCTGCAGAATTACCCGATTCTGTAAAAGCTACAATTAACTCAGAGTCTAATTGAAATGCTATTTGACAAGCCGCAAAGCTTATAGAATCTTCAGTTTGTGGTTTTAAGTTTGTGTATCTATCAGACATCATGGATTCATAAGGCAATGAATTTTCTGCTTCTATTGCTATTAAAGACATGAATTTTACTGACTCTACTGGATAGTTACCCACAGAAGTTTCTGCAGATAACATTATTGCATCAGTTCCATCAAATACTGCATTCGCAACATCTGTAACTTCCGCTCTAGTAGGTGAAGAAGATTTAATCATTGATTCAAGCATTTGTGTTGCCGTAATCACTGGCTTGCCTGCAGCATTGCTTCTTCGAATCAAATCTTTTTGAATAACAGGGACTTGATGTAATGGTACTTCAACGCCCATATCGCCTCTTGCTACCATTAGAGCATCACTTACCTCTATCACTTCATCCAAGTTTTCTATAGCTTCAGCTTTTTCAATTTTAGAAATAATAAATGGTTGTTTCATACCATGTTCTCTAAGTATTGAACGAGCAATCCAAATTTCTTCTCGTCTTGTAACATTAGATAATGCAACAAAATCGGCACCATTTTCAGCAGCAAATTTCAAGCATTCATAAGCTTTAGGATCGGGGAATTTTTGTGAAGATGCTTTACCAGGGGTGACAACTCCTCTCCTAGGAGTGATTTGACCACCTCTTACGACTGTACAAATCACATCCAAATCTTGAACTTTGATTACTTCCAATTCTATTTTGCCATCATCTACCAAAATAGTTCGACCTTTATCAGCATCAAGATGGATTCCAGATGGCAAAACACTTAATCTTGATAAGTCACCTTTAATCTCTTCACTAGTTAAAATTAACTGAGAATTTGTTTCTATATTTATAGATTCAGTGGTTAATTCACCAGTTCTGTACTTTGCACCTGGTACATCAACCATAATCCCAACAGGACGTTTGAGTTTTTCTGTCACTTCTTTGACTCTTTGAACAACTCGGGTATGAGTCTCAATGTCGCCGTGGGACATATTTAGCCTGGCAACACTCATTCCAGCATTAACTAACTGTTCTAATGTCTCTAAGGAGTCACTAGAAGGTCCCAAAGTACATACAATTTTTGTTTTTGCATTAGTATTTATATAAGAAGGCTCTGAATTAGGCATATGTTTCACCAAAATCGATCATAGTATCAGTTTACACAAGTAATCAAATGTATCCAAATTTCACATGATTTTAATAAGTTTTTTTGTTATTAATATATAAATAAGATAAGGATTTTATATGCCCGATCAAAATTCATTAATAAATCTTCAATATCAATTCTCAATAGTGAATGATCTAAAAATTGAAATTAAAAAATTAAAAGAAAAAATTTCAGATAATTCTCAAATTATTGAAACAGATCAATTGATGCAACCAGTTACTGAAAAATTCCACTCTTTAAGCGTATCCAAACGTCAACAAGAAACCATTTTAGGTGATTTAGAGGCTAATCAAAAAAAGTTAAAAGAAAAAATGTTTGATGGAAGTATTTCAAACGAGAAAGAATTTTCTGCTATTGAAGATGAAATCAAACAAAATGAATTAAAAATCTCTAAATGTCAAGATTCAGTATTGGCAATCCTAGATGAATCTGACAAATATGAAAATGCATTAGATCAAGCTAACAAAAAATTAACTAAGCTAAAAAACGATAAGCAAATTCAAGATCAAATTGATACTGAATTAATTAAGAAATATGAATCAGAACTCGCGAAAGAACAAGTGCTTCTGGAAATGGAAATAAAAAACAATGACCAAATATCTATTAATTTATTTAATAAGATAGCCTCTCAAAATTCTTATATAGCAGTTTCCGAAGTTAATAATGATAGGTGTGGAGCTTGTAAAATTTTGATTCCTAAGTCCAAAATTAATCAAATTAAAGAAAATAATGATTTTGTTATATGTGATTCCTGCCCTGTTATTTTATGCATGAAAGGTAAATAGATGAGAGCTATCGGGTATTTTGATTCAACTATATCTTCTCAAATGAACCCAGAAGAATTTGAAGAATTTTATCAAAATTATTGCAACCTATATGTTCATATGAATCAAGGATTGTATATAGACACTAACAAAAAATACACGGAAAAAGAAAATCTATTCCAATTAATTCAAAATTCTGAATCTGGTTATTTGATTTTAGTTCCTGATTCACGACATATTTCTGAAGACTTAGAGGTTTTAGTCACGACAATTATTAAAATTGAAGAAAGCCAATCTTCTATTCAATGTATGGATGAAGATTTTCCAGACATTTTACAAAATGCATTTCAGCATACTTTAGGATCCGGTGGATCTGTGCAGAAAAGTAAAAACATTAAAACGGGCATGCAGCCTCGAGCGATAATAGGTAAAGCCTTAGGTAAGCCTCCTTTTGGATACGGTATTTCAGATTCTGGAGAATTTGAAATCATTCCTTCTGAATCAGAGGTTGTGTCAAAGATTTTTAGTCTTTATGTAAACGAAAATATGGGACTTAGAAAAATAACTCAATATTTAAATGACGCAAAAATTTTTACCAAAAAAGGTAATCCCTGGAATATCGTTTCAGTTAGAGAAATATTAAAGAATTCTGCTTATATTGGCACATATTTGAGATTTGGATTAAGACTTCCAAGAAATCATGAATCTATTATTAGTCCCGATATTTTTAGAAAGGCTCAGGATATGACGAGAGCAAGAAGATCATATCAAGCTTTCGCAACAAATAATCCATACTTATTATCAGGTCTATGCTTATGCTCAGACTGTAATAACACAATGATAGGGTCAAAAAGAGTCCAATCTTGGAATAGATCTAACGGTGATAGAGTTAGCCATACCTATCGATATTATCAGTGTCAATCTAAAAACAATTTAAACCAATGTGGGTATCACACTTGGAAATCTGAAAAGCTAGAATCATTAGTAATTTCTAAGCTTTCTGATTTATCACAATCTGGTGATCTACAGGCAAGTATGCTGGGAGATAAAGGTTCTTTGAAACAAGAAGAAGCAGCTAGGCAACGATTGTCGAATGTAGAAAAAATGGAAAAAAGATTTATTGATTTCGCAAAAAAAACTTCTCAAGGCAAATCTGTTATTGCCAGATTATCGCTATATCTCGATGCTCTGAATTCAGCCAGAGAACAAGCTTTTTTTTCTGTTTCTCCTGATCAAGTACAGTCATTTCTTAATAAATGGGATGAGCATGATTTCCCTCAAAAACAGTCTTTTTTAAAGGAATATGTAAAATCAATCATCGTAAAAAAAAGATCAATTCAGATCAATATTTAAATGTTATAATTCATTTCTGAGATTCAGGTGAACGGACGGCCGCTAAATTTGATTTAGAGGAAAGTCCGAGCTCCACTCGGAATGATGCCCGTTAACGACGGGGCGGGGTGACCCGACGGAAAGTGCCACAGAAAATAACCGCCGTTTTACGGTAAGGGTGAAAAGGTGAGGTAAGAGCTCACCGCGCAAATGGTAACATTTTGCGGCTAGGTAAACCCCATCTGGAGCAAGGCCTAATAGGGGTTATAGGACCGAGACTGACCCGGGTTGGCTGCATGACTGTTACGGCAACGTAATAGCTAGATAGATGGTCGTCACTTTGTAAAAAGTACAGAACTCGGCTTATAGTTCACCTGAATATTCAGTTAAGCTACCCTGCCCAAACTTACAGAATATATTTCATGCTTATCAACTATATCTGATGATTTTTCTATGTAACTATTTGGTAGTACATTTTCTGCAGATATATTTGAATCTACATCGTACAGTGCTATAAGAGCAGCATTCTTACCTATTTGACCTACAACAGTTTTCTGATCATCACAAAACATATTAATTTCTGTACTAGTTGAATCGAATAACTCTTTCCAATTATTGTAATCAGTCTTTAATCTAGCAATAAACTTTATATCCATGGTTTCTCCTATATGTGTGTTGCTTCCCAAAATATATTTTCATTAATCAAAGAACTTCTAAGTTCTTGAGAATTTGATATCTTCATAGTTTTTCGTGATGGCACGTTGTATTTTGGCTTTCCCAAATAATGCAATCCAACCAACATTCCAATACTAAGAACCGGTACAACACTCATCAAATCCATTTTTTACTCCTATTTTTTAATTTTCCTTAATTATAGTATTCGATATAATGATGGTCAACAGGAAAACCCATTAAATTTTATAATACTAAGTTTTGTTAAAAACGATTCTAAATGTAATATATGAATTAAGAGGTGTAACAATGAGTAAAAAAATTCTGATAACCGGAATGAGCGGACTAATAGGTGGCCTATTAAAAGATCGATTAATTAAAGATGGGAACTACAAATTAACAGCATTAAATAGATCATATGTAGATGGTGTAGACAATTATCAAAAAGACATAACAAATTTGAACGAAATAAAAGATGCTTTTAAAGATCAAGATGTTGTAGTGCATTTAGCAGCTAACTTAGATTCAAATGACTGGGAAATGCAACAAGCAGTCAACGTCACTGGGACTTATAACGTATTTGAAGCTGCCAGGCAAGCAGGTGTAAAAAAAGTTATTTTTGCATCTAGCGGAAGCACTATAAATGCATTTGAAAATATTTCCCCATACAAAGAAATTGCTACAGGTGATTATGAAAATGCACCAGAAAAATACCCTTTAATCACTCATGAACAAATCAGGCCTTTAGGGTTATACGGAGCTACTAAAGTTTGGGGAGAAGCATTAGCCAGACATTTTACAGAAGAATATGGCATGTCTATTATCTGTGTAAGGATCGGAAATGTTAAAAAAGAAAACCGCCCTCAATCTATTCGCGAAAATGCAATCTATCTAAGCCATAGAGACATAACTGAAATGCTTTATTTATGTATAGAGGCAGATTCAAGCATCCAATATGATGTTTTTTATGCTGTATCTGATAACAAATGGAATTACAGAGACCTATCCAGGGCTAAAGAAATTTTAGGTTATGTTCCGCAAGATACTGCTGATGACAAGATGTTTATAAAATAACTACCACCCATAAATATTCTTTAAATTTTCACCCATTAACTGAGATTTCTCATCTTCAGACAATTGGTCTGTTTCTATAAATGCATGTACAGATTCTTTAAAGGGCAAAATTTTCACAGCTCTAGTCCAATCAGTCCCCCAAATACAGCGATTCAAACCATATGAATCTATGATTTTATGAATAGGATCCCAGATATCTTGGTATGGGTAAGGCAACTTGGACAATGTACATGCCCCAGAAACTTTAATAGCAACATTATCAAATTGAGCTAATTCTAATACTGTAGATAATGATCCAAATGGTATGTCTGGAACTGGAGGAACATGTGGCTGCATTAAACCTAGATGATCAAGAACAAGTTGAGTATTAGGATTAGATTTTGCAATTGCTGCAAAGTGATCTAATTGTCCAGAGGCCATAACATTTATAGCTATGCCAATATCTGCAGCTTTCTTCATAAATCTAGATACACCTTCGTGCGATGAATCAACAGATGTATCAATTAATTGCTCGTTGGCTGTCAACATCAATCTAGCACCTACAACACCATTGATTTTGGACCAAGATTCTAGATCACTCTCGATAGTTTCTGACCACATATCAAAAGGCCTAATTACACGAAATTTATTAGGGAATTTTTTATAAACATCTAAAGCATAACTTGGATCAAAGCCATACTTGTTATAAGACGATACTAATATTGATCCATCAACTCCAACTGCATCCATCTCTTTTACTAGAGTTTCACCTGACGCTTCATCAGGACCCTCTAAATGCCCTACCCATGGACGACCAGGATGATTATGTTCATAAGGATGCATTTGAGCATCTATAATTTCAAATCTTTGTTTCATATCTCACCTCTAGCAAAACATAACACAATTTATTGAATGTTTTCTTACTCATGTATAATAAAGCGCTGACTTTAGGGGTGTAGCTCAGTTGGTAGAGCGTTGGTCTCCAAAACCAAAGGTCGTGGGTTCGATCCCTGCCACCCCTGCCAGTCATTTAGCTACGAAATCGACTGGTTTTAGCTCCTACCACAAATCAAATTCGTGTCAAAGGCGACAATTGGGCGACAATTATTCACACAGGTGTTTTTTCTCTATTCAATAAAACTGGGAGATATATAATTCCAATAATTGATAAAAAGGAGATTGGGCATGAAATTCTTTATAGCAGTTTTTTTTCTAATGGTTTTAACAGCTTGTGCAGTACAGACTGAAGAAATAGAAGAGTCTGTTCAAGAACTTGTTTCTTCTGCAATTAGCCTACCAATTATCCCAACTGCACAATCAGTTGAGGCTCTTACTGTTCCAACTGAAACACCTACAGAAGTACCTCCCAGAGATGTAGTTGAAACTTCACCGAAATTTGCTCCTGGTGAGGCAACGGCATTAGTAAAAGACAGGATTAGAAAAGATTTGCATGAATTTCCTGAATTTGGATTTGAAAGACTAGTGCAATTAGAAGGTGATGGATATTATTCGATACATGATCTTTTTAATGATCAAGTGGCATTACGAAAACCTTGTTTACCATTAGTTTTATTTGTTTTTGGATTGAAAGAGGCTGATGTTTATGATCGTGATGGAGAGAAAGTAAGAAACCGATATCACAAGAGAGTATGGGATGATCCAGTAAACTTCAGAGAGATCTACTATGAAGAACTCCAAGCATGGGCAGTAATTATGGACAATGAACCTTACACGATTAAATGGGAACTTTTTGATGAATCGTACTCGTGGTTTGTTTATGAATCCACTGGTACAGTCGAAAGACGTGGAGTTAGAGATTACTGTTAATCGTTAATAACTAGTTTAATCTTCTTTGTTATAAATTACAGGCATTTTGCCTTTCCATTCAACCCATATCTTTTCATTTGATATTAGTTCTGAAATAAAATGAGCCACATTTATCCTGCTAGTTTTTCCAGGTTTGAATAATGTGTGAATAGGAGACGAATGAGTAGTGTATGGACTTATTTCTTCTTCATTAATCAAACTGTCTGGCCTTACTGCTACCCATTCAATATTTGAATGATTTTGACCAATTAGAGTCCTTAGATAATTTGCTGCATTTTCATTGTCCGAGTGTGGTGGAATTAGATAGCGTAATACAAAAAAAACACAATTTTCAAAAAAAGAAACTTTCTCTTTTAAGTCCTCATTTTTACATCCAACGGAATTCATTAATATTATTTTTACAGGTTTGTTTTTTGTATTTTCCCTAACCTTACACAGTTTCTTAATAGAATCAGTAACAAGTTGTCTTGGATTTCCAAACATACCTTTAAAGCTAAGGTTATGCCCTAAAGTTGATACTATCGCATCACATCCTTTAGTATGATTTTCTAATTCTTCCTTACTCATATCTAAAACTGAAGTACCAATTACATTAAACTTTTTATGGTTTATGATTTCTGTACTAAATTTTGTATTATTACGAGCAAATGCTTTAACTTCATGACCTTTCTCGAGAAGTTGATTCACAAGAAGTTTTCCTGTGGCACCTGTGGCACCTGTAACTAAAATATTCATTTTAGCTCCTTAGAATAATAATTATGAAAATAATTTACTATAGTTTTTTAAATCGTGTGAATTTATTGAAACAGAGAACTAAAAAATAGAAGTAATCCATTCATACATAGAAGTAATCCATTCATACAATTTCGGAAGAATTATTTGATGAAAATGAGTCCATAGCTTCTTTCTGCTCCCGGCCGCAGAAACATATAGGAACAACCCTCCCAACACAGCTATAAGAATTCCAGATAAAAATATCCACCAAACAATATACGCGAAAGTAGAAACGACTAAAATAAATATTTGCAATAATATATTAAGGATTTGCGGAAAACTTTTTTGAAAAGCTTCCATCTGCATTTCTGTAATAGACTTTTAATTCCTCAGTTGAAAGCTTTAGTTGTTGAATCCTTTCTTTAATTTCGTAATACCCTTTTGACATATTATTCATTCACCACTAACTTTGTAATATTGTCAGGGTGTTGCTGTGGAGATTCTCCATTCATCAATCTTTCTAAGTTATCTATATGCATTTCTTGAATGTTTGGTGCTACATGAGTATAGAGATCAGCTGTTATAGCAATAGTTGAATGCCCTAGCCTTTCAGAGACCACTTTTAATGGTGATCCAGAGGATAACACAATGCAGATGCATGGGAATGTCTCAAACTATGACAACTCGCATCTCCCCTACCCATCTGTTTTAATTGTTGAAAATGACGAAGAATAAACCTTATCTCTAGAGTTCTATTATCTGGATAAATTTTTTCTTATAAAAAATTTAACAATCTGTTAACTTTTTGGAAGTTCTAACATATAGAGCCGGTGATAATCTGTATCAAATATCCAGAAGGTTAGTATTAATAAGGGAGATAAACATGGCTAATTATAAATATGGGATGAATCTAATTAGAGTATCGAATACTACTGATTGGTCTACTTTGGTTCCTGATGTTGTAAAGGAATTTAATATGCCAATGCAAAATTCTGGTAAACAATATCCTGGAGTTATCACGTTTGGCCCAAGGTGGAATATTAATGACGGTGGAGGACCAGCTTTTATTACTACTAGATTATTTGAAAGTGTGGAAGAAGTTGAAGATTATAATCAAGCAGGTATGAATCAAATTAAAGAAAGAAGTGAATTGGTAAATTCCATACATGAAAGGTGCCGATCCTTTACCTTTGTATTATCAAAAATATTGATTAATGCAGAATATAAAGGATCAGGGAAACCTGGAGTACTGTCTCGTACAATTTTTAAGGCTAAGGTAGGTAAGATCGATGAAGTAATTCGTTTTCTGACTTCATACATAGAATCATTACCCTCAGATGCTTCAGTCCCTCAGCTTTCAGAAGTTAGAACTGGCCCTATCGGTGTAGTTAGGCTAGTGACAGGATACGAGAATGCTGCTGAAGCTGAGCTTGGTTACGATAGATCTAGATCTAATTGGGAATCTCCAGAAGTTCAAAAAGCATCCGAATCAATTGAATCAATGACTAGAAACGTGTCAAGAATATTAGATAACAGCATTTAAATGAAATGTATATGAATAATTCCGAAAAAGAAGCTATTGAAACGGCACTTTTATGGCACGGAGAAGGATTTAATAAACGAGATCGAAAAATTTTAGTAGATTTGATGCATTTTCCTCATGTCAGATTATGGAATAATCAATTTTCAATATTTAATTCTGAAGAGGAGTTTTTAAAAGGATTTGATCTACAAACACAAAAACTCGATCAAGAGGGATGGACACACACTGTTACTAAAGATATTCAAGCAGTACAATCTGATGAATCCAAAGTTCACCTACTGCTTCTACAATCTACACGAAACAAAGATGACATTGAGATTGAAAATTTTCAAACATTATGGATTATGACAAAAATTGATGGAAAATGGGGCATTAAATTTAGATCATCATTTGTTGCAGGATCATTCCAAATTTCAGAAATCACTACTTAATGATATTCATGCATTGTTTGGCTGTTGCTGTGGAGCATCTCCATTCATCAATCTTAGTCTTTTGTACCTAAGGCATTCAAAATATTTGTGAATCGTAAGGTAATCTTGTCTAGCTCTGGACCTTCTAATAGAACGTTATGATCCCATATATCATCAGACAATAGTTCATCGGGGATTTCTGGATAAAACTCCCTTACAGTTTGAGATATGGAAAGTACTTAACAGTCTCTAATCAATAAATTGATTCATGAACTAATGTTTTAATGTCATCTGATCATTTTTATAAACCAAAAAAAATTGGTGGGGCAACAGTAAATCACTGCGCATAGTGGAATCCATAGATATTTGATAATTTATAATTTCACAGGCATGCCGCCATCAATATTCATAATTTCACCAGTCACAAACCTCGAATCGTCACATGACAAAAAAAGAACTGCATTAGCTACATCTTCAGGGAATCCAGCGCCTTCGAGTATCTGGGTGACATCAAATAATTTTTTTAAACCATGCTCACCTTTACCATCCCTATCAGTCATGGGACTCAAAATCTGACCGGGGCGAACGCCGTTTACTCTTATATTTACTTTGCCACCCATACTTGCAGCATATCTAGTCAACGCATCAACACCTGCTTTTGCCACAGAATAGGCAGCAGGCGGAACCCTTCCACTAGTATTTTTCAAATACTCAGAAAAACCAAAAGTCGCAGCACCAGAAGACATATTAACTATACAGCCCCCACCTGAACTAACCATGTGTGGCCATACTTCTGAACACATATTAAAAACCCCATTGAGGTTCACATCCAATATATAGGACCAATCTTCGAAAGTTTCATTCGGAAAATTTCCAGGTCCGGCTACACCAGCATTATTAAACAAAACATCTACTCTTCCAAAAATTTCAATAGTGCTTTTAATTGATTGTTTTATATCTTCAGGATTAGATACATCGCACTTAATAAATTCTGCGGTACCACCAATATTTCGCACATTGTCCCTAACTACAATTCCCTGCTCTTCTCTTCTAGCCATTATCACTACACTAGCTCCCTCTCGAGCATATGCATGAACCGTTGCTTCACCAATTCCACT
>QCNV01000013.1 GCA_003213095.1 SAR202 cluster bacterium AG-426-M11
GTATGAAGATGAATTTGGATTTATTGGGTAGAAATTTAGAAATGGATACCTTGCAAAGATATGAAATTGTTTCAGATCTTTTGGATCAACAAGAAAATTTAATTAATATTTTGGAATCATTAAGATTGTTGGCTAGAGGTGATTTATCAGAAGAAAATATTTTTGAGGAAATTGATTTTACTCAATTTATCATAGATTTAGCTGCAAAATATCAACGACAATATCCGGAATCTCAATTCCATTTGACTTCATATTCAGAGAAACCTTTGATTTTTGCATGGAGGGAAGGATTACATGTGATGCTTAGTAACATTATAGTGAATTCTATAACTCATTCTAATAAGAAGCTTGAACAATTAGTAGTAGAAATTTCTACTGAAATTTCTGAAAATCGTTTGATTTTAACCATAGATGACAATGGAATTGGAATTCCAGAAACTGAAAGAACATTAGTTTTAGAGAGATTTAGAAGAGGAAACTCTACTTCAATAAAAGGCTCTGGATTAGGTCTTGCTCTAGTGAAACAACAAGTAGAAATTCATAATGGTTCTATTGAAATTACATCAAATCCGTCGTCTGGAGCTAGATTTGTGATAAGTTTGCCAGTAGTAATTTAATTAGAGGGGAAAACATGGAATTTGGTGTTCAGGTAAATGTATATGAAACTGATTGGGATTCTATTTCAAAATCTATTATGACCATGGAGGCTGGTAGATGGGGAAGTGTTTGGTTTGCTGACCATTTTTTACCTCCCCATGTGTCTAGTACAAAAACTGATCAAATGGAAGCTGAATCTGAAACAGCTTTTGAAGGCTTCACATTGATATCAGTAGTTGCAGGGATGACACAAAGACTTAAGTTGGGTCATTTAGTTTTAGGGAATTCATATCGAAATCCTGCATTAGTAGCAAAAATGGCCACTACTTTAGACCAGGCTTCAAAAGGTAGATTTACATTATCTTTGGGAGCCTCTTGGTATGAGAGAGAACATTTAGCGTATGGATGGAAGTTTCCTTCACTTAAAGAGAGATCAGATAGATTTGAAGAAGCATGTAAGTTGATTAGACTTTTATTTACTTCTGAACAACCTGTAAGTTTTGATGGAGAATTTTATCAACTTGATCAAGCTCCATTGTCTCCTAATTGTTATCAAAAACCACATATTCCTATTTTAGTTGGAGGAACAGGAGAAAAAAGAACTTTATTGACTCTTGCGAAATATGGAGATGTATTCAACTTGGATGGGTGGTCTGGGCGAGGAATGTCGATGGATTTGTACAAGCACAAAGTTAGTGTTTTAGAAAAACACTGCGAAAATGTCGGTAGAAACCCCACAGATATAAAAAAGACATTATTAATGCCTATAAAAATCACCAATAGTAAATCTGAAGCTAGAGAATTTATCGAAAAACTAGGATACCGATCATCTGATTCTACTCATGGAAGTTTTGGTGGAAAATTAGTTTCTCCATTAGAAACTGACTCAGTGGCAGGTTCAGTAGATTATGTCGTACAAAGAATCGGAGAATTTATTGATGAAGGTGTAGAAGAAATCATGTTTGGAGCTATTGATACTGGCGATTCTGAAACACTTCAAATGATAGATGAGGAAGTTTTACGGCATTTTGTTTAATCTATCTGAATGTTGATATACGTGAAACTCAAATGAATACAATCTTAAACAAATCTTTTGAATCATTAATTGTGATTAGATTCAGGTATATGTGGTTAGGTGATTTTGCTCTTTTATGTGCTGAATTTATGGAATTGTTAATTCTATCTTGGTATGTGTTGAATCAAACTAATTCACCGATGATTTTAGGTGTTTATGCTGCACTAAGATTTACTGGCACCCTTTTTTCTCCACTCTTTGGAGTAATAGTTGATAGGCTAGGAAAAAGAAATATTTATATTTTTTCAAGAATTTGTTTCGTGATTTTATCTACGATCGTGATGGTTTTATATATTACAAATACTATTTCAGTTACATATGTTTTGATTATTTCACCATTTGTTGGTTTATCTAGATCGTTAGATATGATAGTTAGACAATCTGTTATACCTTCAATTGTTGGGAATCGATTGCTTCAAAATAGTATTGCTCTATTAAGAACATCTAGAGATATTACTCAAATTGTGGGTCCCATAATGGGAGGTGTTTTATTAGAATTATTAGGAGCATCATTTAGTTATTTGGTAATAGTTTGTCTTTATGTTTTAGCTTTAGTATTTGTATTGATGATTAGAGACATTCCCAATGATTTCTCTAATTCTAAAGAGTCACTAATTCTAAATTTTAAACAAGGAATTTCTTATGCGTTATTGCATCCTTTTTTAGTAGGAATTTTAGTCATAGCATTTATGGTTAATTTAACTGGATTCCCTTTAAACAATGGATTGATGCCGGTAATTGCAAAAGATATTATGAAAACTGATGCTGTAGGTTTGGGGTGGATGTTAGGGATGTATTCTGCGGGAGCTCTGTGTGGTTCTTTGGTAATGGGTTATTTTTCTAATATGAAATGGGTAGGTATTTTAATGGTCTTAGGCGCACTTTTATGGCATGTGGGGATATTTTTCATTGGATTTGTTTCAACTTTATTAGTTGCAATTCCTTTATTGTATTTGATAGGTATTTTTCAGTCTTTTGCCATGGTGACTATGGCAATGCTATTGATGTCTTACACCTCAAAAGAAATGTTGGGTCGAATATTAGGGTTGAGACAACTATCTGTTTATGGGCTTCCATTAGGATTATTGTTTTCAGGATCAATTGCCGATAATTTTGATGTGACATGGGCTTTATATTTGAATGGGGTTATCGGTTTTGTGATACTTGTAATAGCTGTGGTAATTTGGCCAAGTACATTTAAGTCAGATTTGTCTTATCAAAAAAACTAGCTGTTTTTGATTAAATCAGCAATTTTTTCACCAATCATCATAGTCGGTACGTTAGTGTTTGCTCTTGGGCAATCTGGCATGATTGATGCATCTGCTACTTTTAAGTTTTTGATTCCATGCACATTCCCGTATTGATCGACAACTGAAGTTGGGTCAGATTCCGGACCCATTTTGCATGTTCCAGATATATGATGACTAGTTCTAGCATTTTCTTTTAGCCAAATATTTAGTTGTGTGTCAGAGTTAAGTATTTCTTCGGTAGGAGCTAACCTGAAGTCAATTAGGTGTTTATATGAAGATCCTGCGGCTACATCTACACACATTCTTACAGCATCTCTCATTCTTCTTAAGTCTTCTGTTTCTTTGAAAAAATTGTAATTAATATTTGGCTGAATACTAGGATCTGATGTTCTTAAGGATAATTCGCCTTTCCCTTTAGCCAAGTAAATAGCCACAATCATCCCAACTCTACCAAACATATTAGTGGTGTCTCCAAAGTAAAGTTTTGAACCCATTCCAAAACTAGTTTGATGAATCAACATGTCGTTTCGTAAATCTGAGCCCTTTGCAGTATATCTAATTGCAACATCTACTCCTCTAAGGTCAGGATCACTTTCTTGACCTTTTTGCACTTGCCAAGTAAGTGGTACTTGAGGATGGTCTCTCAAGTTTTTTCCAACGTTTGGATGGTGTAATAAAGTTTCAATTCCTTGATCTGATAGCATGTCATCTGGTCCTATTCCAGATAACATTAATATTTGAGGGGAATTAATAGCTCCTGCAGAGACTATGATTTCGTTGCCTTCAATAGTTTCCAAGCCACTTTCTGTACTAACTATTACCCCTTTTGCCTGTAAATTATCTAAAATAATTTTTTGAACTTGAGCATTGGATAGTATCGTTAGGTTGCCTCTATCAAGGTAAGGCTCTAAGTATGTGATCCAAGTGTTTTGTCTGATTCGATTGATTGTATTAAATGGTAGGGGCCCCACTCCAGTAGAATCAGGGTCATTATGGTCATCAACGTGAGGATACCCTAAATCTCTGAAACCATCATAAAAAGCAATACTGTCTTTTTGCCATTCGTTTTTTGGTGTTCGTATACACCTTACAGGACCTGATTGGCCATGAAAATCTCCTGAAAAATCTAGATCGTTTTCTAGTTTTCTGAAATAAGGCAAACATTCTTGAAAGCTCCAAAGATCATTCCCAGAGTTAGCCCATTCATCATAATCATCTGGTTCGCCCCTTAAGAATATTTGAGCATTAACTGCGCTAGATCCTCCTAGTGTTTTTCCTCTAGGAACTAAAATAGGCTCACGTAATTCGGTAGATTTCCCAATAAAAGTTCTGCCATGATCAGGATTTGTGAAAAACCAAGATCTATTTCTATTAGCACCAAAACCGTATTTCACTTCATTTGGGGTTTGATCTATGGATGTGTATCCTGGACCACTCTCTATTAATAATACAGAATTTTTATGGGATTCAGAAAGTCTTGAGGCTATGATAGCCCCAGCAGATCCCGATCCTATTATGATGTAGTCGTATGCCATTTCAGCCCTTTTACTTGATTAGTTTGTATGTTTTCTCGGCAGTGTTTTTGAACATATCATTTCGTTCTGAAGGGGAGAAGTTTTTAGAGTATTTTTTGAAAGCGTTGTATAAAACATGATACGAGAAAGAAACTTTATCAACAGGGAAATTACTTTCAAACATACCTCTGCTAGGAGTGAATTTTTCTATACAAAAATCTAGATACGGTTTCATATCAATTGCTAGAGTATCTGAATCAACTGGAATTGGAAGATTATGCCAATTATGTCCAGTTTGTGGCATTCCTAATCCCCCTAATTTAATGACTACATTGGGACATTCTGAAAGGTCAGAAATATTTTGTTGCCAGATTTTTATCACTTCTTCTCTGCGAGAGTCATACGGACCTATTTGGATTAATCCTCCAACATGGTTAACAATTATAGGTAGATCAGGTATTTGCTTAGCTATATTTAATAGCTCTGGTAGCTGATGGAAATACATCCAAGATTCAAAAGTTAACCCCATTTCTGAAACAATTTTGGCACCTTCTAAAAATTCAGGTGAAGACATTTGTTCAGGGATGCCATAAGTAGGATTATTTTCTATTTCAGGATATTGATCCCAAGTGACAGTATGCCTGATTCCTTTGAAACGATTTGGGCTTGCTTCTATAAGCTTTTCCAATACAGGTTTTACCCCATCTCCTAGACTTAAGTTAGCATGCCCAACAATTGCTGCACCTGCCCTAGTTTTTCCATAAATCCCACTTGAACTAGCTGCAGAAAGACCTTCTACAAACTCTACTTCACCAACAGTTTTGAATTTTTCATCAACATCAATGTTGTACATTGAGCGAGCTTCTACAAAAACTGTAGAAACTATATTGTGACCAGAGTCAGTATCAGCCATGAGTTCATGAAGTAAATACCTTTGATAAGGTATTCTTTCATATCTGTGATCCCAAAAATGATGGTGTGGATCACAAATAGGTAAATCTGGTTCAATAATTTCTTCTTTGGTTAATTCTAACCAGTCGTTTCCTCCGTATGGCATATGAATCTCCGAATTTATAATTTGAAGAATCATAGCAAATTTATAAATTTAAAGTGTTAACATGAAAGACGAAAATCATATGAACTTACACGATTCACCCAGAACCCGGTTGATTTTGCAATCAGCTATACCCAATATGTTTTATCGATTGGCTGCTCCTAATATGTTAGCTGTCATAGTAATTTCTTTAGTTACATTTTCAGAGGCATGGTACATAGGTAAAGTAAATACTGTTGCATTGGCAGGATTAGCAATAGTTTTCCCGTTTCAAACTTTAATGGGAATGATGGGAAACGGAGGTATGGGAAATGGCACAGCCTCAGCATTATCTCGTACAATTGGTAAAAATGATTTTAAAAGGGCTCAGTCTGTAATTTGGCATTCAGCGTTAATTAACTTTTTATTATCTTTAATATATCTAATCTGTCTTGGAATATTTTCAAGATCTATTTTTGATTTGTTTGGGGCATCTGAAGAAGTAACAAGTCAAGCAGTCTTATTTTCTCGAATATTTTTTGGATTGGCACCTTTTATATGGTTATATTTTTGGATGAAATCTGTGTATAGAGGTTTAGGTGCGATTCAGATTTTGGCTCGACTTGATATTGTTGCAAGTGTCATTCAGCTTGTTCTGAGCGGTGCTTTAACTTTAGGTTGGGGCTTTTTCCCATCTTTAGGATTGCTAGGACCGGCAATTGCTGCAGTGATCTGCCAAGGGTTTGCAGGTGTAGCAATGTTGTGTTGGTTCATTTTAGGAAAATTTGAAATTTCACTTAAAATTGTTTCTTTAGATTTTGATGTTGCTGGAGATATATTGAAAGTTGGAGGAATGGGTGTTTTATTAGCTTCTAACATTGCTTTGACTATAATGTTAACTACTCGGTTTGTGGCTGATTTTGGTACTGAGGCAATAGCAGGGTATGGAGTATGTGGTCGTTTAGAGCAAATGTTCATCCCTTTAGCTTTTGGAGTTGGAGGAGTATTAGTAGTAATTGTAGGAACAAATTTTGGAGCGACTCAATATGAAAGAGCTAGAAAGTCTGCTAGATTTGGTGCTTTAATAATCGCTTTAGTATCTACTTTGATTGGGGTGATTCTTGCACTATTTCCGAGTTTATGGATAGATTTGTTTACTAAAGAACTAGGAGCATTTGCTATAGGTTCTGTATATTTGAGAATTGTCGGTCCAGTTTTTGGGCTTTTTGCAGGAGGGCAAACATTGTCGTTTGCTAGCTATGGTACCGGCAGCATGATTATCCCTGTTTTAGGTGGTATGTATAGAGTTTTTATTACTACTATTTTTGGATTATCGATTGCATACTTTTCGTTGGATATTTCATTTCTGTTTTTAGGAGTGACCCTAGGAATGATTGGGTGGGCAATTATTCTTAGTTTAAATATGGTTTCAAAAGGATGGAATCCAGAAAAAACTATAGATTGAGGCTTCTATCTCTATATCCCCAAAATCCTATGATCAAGAACAGGAGAATTTTGAAGATTACTAGAGATAAATCTGCAAAATCCAATCCGTTAACATAAGGGTTGTTATATGCTCCAAATGAAGATATCCATTCCTTCACAAATTCAAAAATCTCATTTGTTTGAGCTAACATACCAGATAGCCATTCCATAGCCAAAAGTCCAATGCCTGCAGCCCAACTCAATGATGACTTGCCTGTATATGCTCCTATGGCAAATCCAAATGCAGCAAAACTTACTCCGCCAAGTGCACTTTGGATTACTGATTCCACAAGAGATGAGTAATTCAAGCTAGCGTCTACAAAAAGCGTCATGATGAAAATTAAATTCACCCATACAAAAGGAATAAGCATTCCTAATCCGATTAAAATAATTGCTTGAGCAGAAAATATCATAGTTCTAGTAAAAGGTAATGATGCAACAAATTCGAAAGTCCCATCTTCTTCTGATTTTGCTCCAATTTTGTTCATTAACCCTATGATGCAAACAGCAATAAGTAATGGCATGAATAAGTTCATGAGATATCCTGAGACTAGTCCTTCTAAAGACCATATTGAATCCCAATTACTGATTCCAAATGCATTAAGTACTACTGAGTTATCAGAAAAACCTGATGTCTCGAGGGCGTTTTTCTGGCCATCGATTAAATTTTCTTTTAAATTTGAGTTTCCAAAAGCCAAAGGAATTATCATTAAATAGACTCCAGGGGCGAATGTCCAAGTTGATATCCATCTTTGTGAGGAAATAATGATGTACCAACCATAAGTAGCTAGAAATTTAATCAAAACTCTTTTCCTTATCGAAAAAATCAAAGAATTGATTCTCAGCTGATGTGTTGTTTTGTTCGGCCATTTTTTTGAACCCTTCTAAGGATTGATCATATATTTTTTCCCCTTCTTTCATCACAGCTAGTGAGTCAACAGTTTTTTCAACTTCAGAAATTATGTGTGAAGAAAGTAATATTGATGTTCCATTGTTGGCAAAATCATTGAGTATTTGAAACAAGGTTCTTTGGTGAAAAGGGTCGAGGCCAGAAGTGGGCTCATCTAATATTAAAGCTTTGGGTTTATGCAAAAGAGATAATATTATAGCGGTTTTCTGTTTATTTCCTTTTGAAAGTTTTTTGAGTGTCTGTTTAATGTCCAGATCAAAATTTGTAGCTAATTCTAAAGCATAGTCTAATTTGACATTTCGGGCATTAGCTGCAAATTTGAACAGTGTTTCTGAGGATAAATTATCTGGTAACCGAGAGTCTCCCGGAAGAAACCCTATTATTTTTTTTGCTTCTACAGGGTTAGATATCGGGTCAATTTTATTGACTGAAAGAATTCCATATGAACATTTTAAGAAGCCCATGAAAGATCTCATGGTAGTGGTTTTTCCAGAGCCATTCGGTCCCAATAATGCCTTTGTTTCCCCATCTTGAATGGATATAGAGATGTTTTTAACTCCTTTGCCATTTTGATATAACATTGTGAGGTTATCTATAGATATCATTATTGATGTAAATCAGAAATTATTTTTGATGGGACCAATTTAAATATCACTACATCTTTAGCATTGTCACGATACAAATTAGAGAATTCAACTCCTTCTGTCAATCCGTAATATTTCACAGATAAAGATTTTACGAATTGATTTATAGGTATTTGTACCTGCTCCACTTTGCCATGAATTATTACTGATTGGTATGGTGGCTCTCTGTCGTCTACACACAAAGTAGCAAAAGGGTTTTGTAATAAGTTTTTCCACTTTTGTGTGTTAATTCCAGTAAACATTAATGCCTCACAATTTACCCAAGAATACCAAATAGGGACAGAGTGAGGCATGTTATGTTTATCAACTGTACTGAGTACAGCAATTCTCGTTTTTTCTAGAAACTTTTGCGAAGTAGTATCTATTTTTATAGTTTTATCCTAGGAATCAATAGGAGTGTTCTCTAGGTTACCCCATTCAGTCCATGAACCATCGTACACTGCAACATTTTCATATCCAAGTAATTCTTGTAATACAAACCAGCTGTGGGTAGCTCGTACGGCAGTTTGACACAAAGTGTAAATATCTAGCTCATTTGTTACAGAAGTAGAATTGTATAAATTCTTTAGATCTTCAGCTGGTAAAAATTTACCATCTGCGTCAACATTTTGTACCCATTCTACGTGTATGGATTCAGGGATGTGTCCTCCTCTTTCAGCCCTAACGTCTCTACCAGCATATTCATCGGCAGATCTAGTATCTAAAACTATTGAAGTCTCATCATCAATTGACTCCATTACTTTTTGTAAAGATATGATTAGTTCAGGCTTTGCCTCTCCCGTAAAAGAATATTTTGAGGAAGATATGGAAGTCGAATCTGATGTTATTTTTTTACCTTCTGATTCCCAGAGTGCATAAGACCCGTCCATGAGTTTTGTATCTTTATGGCCGTATACTTCTAGAGTCCAAAGCAGTCTGCTAGCCCAAAGATTTTTAATGTGGTCGACTACTACAATTGTGTCAGTATCTTTTATTCCTAATGCACTTAGCTTAGTAGACATTTCATTTTCAGAAGGAATTAAACCTTTGACTCCATCTCTTTCTACTTGTAGTTCTTTATAAGATAGATTGACTGAGTCAGGAATATGTCCTGCGGCATAATCTTCAGGTAACCTGATGTCGATAATTTTCAAGTTTTTGTCATCTAATCGCTCTTCAACCCATGAGGTTGAAACTAATTTGTCAGTAGAAGCGTATCCTTTAGATTCTAATGATGTGTCAGAATTGGACTCATCAGAAGAACACCCTATGAATAATAGCGATGATAAAGCAAGCAAAAATATTGTTTGAAGTGAAATAATTTTTTTAATCATTTGATTCCTATTTGAATAATTTAATTTTCCATTCTCCCGGCTTAATTTCTTCTATTTCACAGCCGTAACCTCTTTTCATGGCTTCAGGTGGAATAGTTGAAAGGGCAGGGGGATGATCAGTTATTACATCTAATGAATTGGGCTTAGGGTCTGATTCGTCTAATTCTCGATTTGTTCGGAGCATAGGATAGGGACATATTTCGCCTCGTACATCTAGGGTCGCTATCTCAGTTTGTTCCATTTAAACTCCTTTTTTTGTCAAAAAAAATCCCCGCTCAATTTGTTTGGCGGGGAATTATGGACCGTGTGTATTCCTCGCTGTTAGCGCATACAACAACAACAATTCATTTGGTTTGATGATAATTTAATCATAGGAAAACTTTAACAATGAGCTAAATTGTTGTCAAATTATCGAAATGCAATAAAATGAATCAATAAATCGATAGGACATAAAATGCAATCTACTCAAAGTGATGTAAACAATTCAAAAGACTTGTATTTTTACGCTAGCATTTTGATATTAGTAGCTATTTTTGGAGTTTGGTTGACATCTCTAGTATTTGAGTTAGGTGGGGCAGGGGTATATTGGATAGCTGGAATTGCTTTTGGTGTTACTGTTCAGAGAAGTAGGTTTTGTTTTACTTCAGCATTTAGAGATTATTTTCTTTTAGGTCAAACTCGAATTCTAAAAGGTATTTTGGTAGGCCTTGTAGTTGCATCAGTTGGCTTTGCAATGATTATGAGTACAGTAGTTCCAAATCCTGATTTTGGATCTCCCCCTTCAGATGCCAATTTATTACCCGTAGGTTTATCTACAATACTTGCTGGATCATTATTTGGGGTTGGTATGGTACTCGCAGGTGGATGTGTTTCTGGATCTCTTTATAGAATGGGAGAAGGGTATGTTGCTTCTTGGTTTGTTATTTTAGGAGTAATGGTAGGTCTTTTTTTCTTAAATAACACATGGAATTGGTGGTGGGATAATTTAATTTCTACTGAATCTAACATTTGGTTACCTGAATATTTGTCTTACTCAGGATCTATCTTAGTTACTTTGATTTCTATTTTGTTTATTCTGTATTTAGCTGTTCGTAAAGAACGAAAAGTAAATGCTGGATTTGTTATGCCAGTAATCACCAAAAAATTTTCAGAACCTCATATTACATCTACATTAGGAGAGATTTTTAGTTACTTTAAGAAACCTTTTAATACTGAATGGAATCCTATTTTAGCGGGAGTAATTCTAGCTTTTATAAATATTTTACTATTTATAAAATTTCACCCATTTGGTGTAGTTGGTGAGATTTCTCGTTGGTCAACTGATATATCTCAAATGATCGGATTCCCAGAGCTTGAATTAAGAGGACTAGAGGGTTTGGGTGCATGTGTGATGATAGTTACTGAAGGCTCTTGGTTTACAGAAGGATTTTTCTTTAATGTGGGAATAATAGCAGGTTCTGCTGCTTCCTCAATTTTGTCCAGAGAATTTAAAGTTCGAATCCCAAAATCTCCTAGGAGATATATTCAATCTTTAATTGGTGGAACAATTATGGGTTATGGTGCAGGTTTAGGTGTTGGATGTACATTAGGGGCATTTTTTTCTGCTATCCCATCTTTGGCACTAAATGGATGGGTTTACGGAGCAGGACTATGTGTAGGGGCATATCTTGGTGTTCAAATCATAAAAAGATTTCCTTAAAACTGTTTGAAAATGATTGATTTAATTAACTCTAATATGAAAGTACAAATAGATGAAATCCATCGACTGTTGAATGAATTTGATGGTTCCAAAGACCTTGAGGTTTTGGTCAGTTCTTCAATTGTTGGTTCTAACGCTTTGTCACAGGCAGCTTCTCAAGGAATCAAATGTCGAGTTGAGCCATATGGAAAAGATTTTTGGAAGATTGTTTTGGTTTCTAATTCATAAATAACATATAGGTTAAATTTTATTTCTTATCTTGTTCTTGATTTCTAATGAATAACCAAAGACAATGCCCTAAATTTACTTGGAGTTGATGGATGAGTATTTCTGAGATAATTCAAAGAGAAATAGATCAATATGTTTCGAGAACTCCTATGTCTGCAAAAATGCAACAAAATGCAGAATTGTTTTTGCCAGGTGGTAGTTCAAGAGGTACTGCTTATTTCGATCCGTATCCTCACTTCATTGAAAAAGGTGAAGGTCATTACATCATTGATGTAGATGGGAATAAATACTTAGATTTTATGATTAATGCTACGAGTTTGATACTAGGGCATTCTAATTCTAATGTGGCGTCAGTGGTCAAAGATCAAGCAGACAAAGGTTTAGCATTTAGTGGGCCTACAGATTCTCAAGTTAGGCTAGCTAAGCTGCTTACAGATCGTATTCCTTCTGTAGAGACTATTAGGTTTACTAATTCAGGAACTGAAGGGACTATGATGGCTATACGTGCGGCTAGGGAATTTACTGGAAGGAGTAAAATTGTAAAAATTGAAGGAGGGTATCATGGGACTCATGAGGATGTTGCTGTAAGTGTGTATCCGAATAAAGATCATTTAGATCCTATTCAAACTGCTCCCATTCCAGAATATTCAAATCAACCAAGTTCAGTTTTGGATAATGTCATTGTGGTTCCTTACAATGATATCGAAGTAACCAATCAAATGATCCGTGCTGAATCAAAAAATATTTCATGTGTAATTATCGAACCTGTAGTCTCATCATTTGGGTACACCCCTGCAAATGTGGACTACTTACAGTTTGTTAGAGATATTACAACTGAACTAGGTATTGTTTTGATTTATGACGAAGTTCAAAGTTTTAGAGTTTCTCCTGGAGGAGCTCAGGAATTGTTAGGTGTGATCCCTGACATGACTACTCTAGGTAAAATTATTGGTGGTGGTATGCCTGTAGGAGCTTTTGGGGGCCGACGAGACATTATGGATTTATATAATCCGACTGACGGAGGGGCCCAAATTGGCCATGCCGGAACTTTTAATGCTAATCCTGTGACTATGAGGGCAGGAGAGGTTGTGATGAATACTTTAACTCCAGAAGCGTATTCTAGAATGAATGATCTTGGAGAAATTTTAAGAAGCAAACTTAAAGCTGTTTTTGACGAATTAAACATTGAAGTTCAGGTGACAGGAATAGGTTCTTTATTTGGAGTTCATTTTACTGCCGAACATATCCAAAATTATAGGAATGTTGTTAATGCTGATACAGATATGAAAAAAGCATTTTTCTTTGGGATGCTTAATGAAGGTATTTTGTTACAAGGTGGAGCTGCAGGTTCTCTGAATATTTGTACAACTGAAGAGCATGTGGATAATTTTGTTGATTCAGCAAGGAAAGTAGTAATCAGAATCTGTAAGTAACATCTTCATTACAATTTTGATATTAATAGATGGAGGCGACGAAGGGATTCGAACCCTTGAATAGAGGTTTTGCAGACCTCCGCCTTAGACCGCTTGGCTACGTCGCCTAATCAAGTGTAATTGGTGCCGAGGAGGAGACTCGAACTCCTACAGCCTATTCGGCCACAGCGCCCTCAACGCTGCGTGTCTACCAATTCCACCACCTCGGCATAATTATTTATAACCGAATTCTTTGGTAATGAGGAATTATATCTTTTAGAAAAATTACTGTCCACAATTTTATGAATTTGTAGTTTAATTAAGTCACAATTTTTTTTAGAGAGAGATTATGTTTCAATCAGTAAATTCTAAAGTTGACTTTCCAAAGTTGGAAAATGAAATATTAAATTGGTGGGAAGAAAATAATATTCCTGACAAATACATGTCCAAAAATGAAAACTCTGATAAACGTTATTCGTTTATTGATGGCCCAATTACAGCCAATAATCCTATGGGAGTTCATCATGCTTGGGGTAGAAGTTATAAAGATTTGTTTGCAAGATTTAGAACAATGCAAGGTTATAAGCAGAGATATCAAAATGGTTTTGACGGCCAAGGATTGTGGATAGAGGTTGAGGTAGAAAAGGAATTGGGTTTTCAATCAAAAACTGATATTGAAAAATTTGGGGTTGGTAAATTTGTAACAAAATGTAAAGAGCGGGTACAGAAATTTGCTGATATCATCACTTCACAGTCTATTAGGCTAGCTCAATGGAATCATTGGGATAATTCTTATCACACGATGTCTGATGAAAACAATTACACCATTTGGCATTTTTTGAAAACGTGCCAAGAAAGAGATTTAATTTATCAAGGAACAGATGTGATGCCTTGGTGTCCTAGGTGTAGTACGGGACTTTCTGAGCACGAAATTGTCACAGAAGGATATATAGAAACCGATCACCCCGGATTATTTGTTAAATTCCCAATTTTAGATTCGGGGTCAAAAAGAACTCCAAATGAATCTATTTTGATTTGGACAACTACTCCATGGACGTTGTCTTCAAATTGTGCTGCTGCAGTAAATGAAGATATGGATTATGTCAAAGTTGAACAAGATGGTGAATTTTATTATTTAGCAAAATCTCGACTTAATATTCTCAAAGGTGAGCATGAGATAGTTAGTCATATGAAAGGTAAAGATTTAGTAGGCTTAAAGTATCAAGGTCCTTTCGATGAATTGCCAGTACAAAAAGATCGAGATCATAGAGTATTAGCATGGGATGAAGTTTCTGAAGGTGAGGGAACTGGAATTGTTCATATTGCACCAGGAGCTGGTAAAGAAGACTTTGCTTTGGGTAAAAGAGAAGGAATTGAACCCATAGCACCATTGAATGATCTTGGAGATTTTATTGAAGGATTTGATTGGTTGACCGGCTTAAATGTATACGACGTAAATGAGAAGATTTATGAGAGTCTTAAATCTAAAAATGTCTTTTATAGAGTTGAAAAATATCGTCACAGATATCCTCATTGTTGGAGGTGTGGTTCAGAACTTGTTTTCAGATTAGTTAATGAATGGTTTATAAAAATGGACCCCCTTAGAGACTCATTGGCTAGGGTAACGCAAAATATTAATTGGGTACCTGAATTTGGTATGAAACGTGAATTGGATTGGTTGAAAAACATGGATGATTGGATGATCTCCAAAAAAAGATACTATGGTTTAGCGTTGCCAATTTGGGAATTTGAAGATGGTTCATTTTATGTTGTTGGCTCTAAAGAAGAATTGAAAAAATTGGCAATCGAAGGATGGGATGATTTTGACGGGAATAGTCCTCATAGGCCTTGGATAGATAATGTAAAAATTCGACACCCTGAATCTGGATTAATTGGAACAAGAATTCTAGATGTTGGCAATCCATGGTTAGATGCTGGCATTGTGTCATTTTCTACTTTGAATTACAGAAATGATAGAGATTATTGGAAAGAATGGTTTCCTGCAGATTGGATTTCAGAAAGTTTTCCTGGTCAATATAGAAATTGGTTTTATTCGTTATTAACTATGAGTACAGTGTTAGCTGATTCTGAGCCTTGTAAAAACATTTTTAGCTATGCTTTGATGAGAGATCAAAATGGTGAAGAAATGCATAAGAGTAAGGGGAATGCAATTTGGTTTGAAGATGCTGCAGACAAAATGGGCGTAGATGCTATGAGATGGCAATTTGCAAGCCAGAACCCTGCGTCAAATTTGAATTTTGGATTTGAAACTGCTGATGAAGTGAGACGACAATTTTTGATTCCTTTCTGGAATGTTTATTCATTTTTTGTAACTTATGCCAATATTGATCAATTTGATCCAGATTCTAAGTTTCCGGAACTTTCAGAAAGATCTGAGTTAGATAGGTGGATTATTTCAGAATTAAACTCATTAATATCTTATGTGACCAACGGATTAGAAAGTTTTGAACCAGAAAAAATTACTAGAGAAGTAGAAAATTTTATGGAATTTTTATCCAATTGGTATGTTAGGAGAAGTAGGCGTAGGTTTTGGAAGTCAGGGTTACTTAACATTGATGAAGATGCAGATTTAGATAAATTATCAGCATATTCAACTTTATATGAAGTTTTGGTTACACTATCAAAATTACTTGCTCCAGTAATTCCATTTGTCACAGAAAGTATTTATCAAAATTTAGTTGCCAATACTAAAAAAGGTAGACAAAGTGTTCATTTGGAAGATTATCCATTAGTAGATAACAATGCTGTGGATGAAGATTTAGTATCTAGGATTAGGTTAGCTATGAAGATTTCTAGTTTAGGGCGATCTGCTAGAAGTAAAGCGAACATCAAAGTCAGGCAACCATTACAGAATTTGTATGTTAAAACTAGAGATCAAAATGAAATTAAAATGCTAGATTCTATACAAGATCAAATTATTGATGAACTAAATGTGAAATCCATTGTTCCAATAGATAATGCGGCTGAAATCATAAAGTTTAAGATTCAACCAAATTTGCCAGTTTTAGGACCAAAATTAGGGAATCAAATTGCTCAGATCAAAAAAGAGCTGGATCAGATAGATCCCGAAATTATTAGATCTTCTGTATCACAAGGAAAGTCAGTTCTAGTTGCAGGCAATGAACTGACTGGTGAAGATTTTCTGATTGGTTCTGAAGAACTTGAAGGGTATTCAACTTCCATGGAAGGGCCATATGCAGTGGGAATCTCTATAAATATTTCTGAAGATTTAATTCACGAAGGTATTGCTAGAGAATTGGTTCATAAAATTCAAAACATGAGAAGATCAGCAGACTTTGAAATATCAGACCATATTGAAACTTGGATTAACACAAATTCAGATTTGAAATTTATTATTGAAAAACATAGAGATTATATTAATTCAGAGATTTTGTCAGACTCTATTAACATGTCAAATTTTAGTGATGGCCTATTTATAGAAAAACAAGATTTTGATGGAGTTGAAGTATTGATAGGTATTAAAAAAGTTTAGTTTCTTAACTGCGGGAATAATATTACTTCTCTAATTGACGGGTTGTTGGTAAGTAGCATGGCCAGCCGGTCTATCCCTATACCTAATCCACCTGTTGGTGGTAATCCATGTTCTATAGAAACAAGAAAATCTTCATCAAGTCTGTCCATTTCTTCATTTTGAAATTGCTGATGTAGTTTTTCTTGTTCTTCAAATCGGAGCCTTTGGTCTTCAGGATCATTTAGCTCAGTGAATGAATTACAAATTTCCATACCACAAACAAAACCTTCGAATCTTTCAGAAATATTGTTGTCTGTCTCTGATTTTTTAGCTAATGGTGACATTGCAACTGGGTAATCGATTAAAAAACAAGGTTGTAATAATGTGGGTTCTATTTTTTCAGAAATTAATTTGTCCATTAATCCTGCCCAACTCACTTGATGAGATACGTCTATTCCAATATTTGCCATAGCCGATTTTAGTGATTCTACTGAATCATGAACTAAGAAATCTATTCCACTTTCTGAAATGATTTTTTCTCTTAAATTCATTCGAGGCCAAGGGGGTGTAAAGTCTAATGTTTTATCTCCGTACTCTAATTTCATAGTTCCATTTAAGTGTTTGGCCGATGAACTCACTAATTCTTCTACCATTTTCATTACATCAGTATAGTCGGCGAATGCTTCATAGCTTTCCATTGTGGTAAATTCTGGATTGTGTTGTAAATCGATCCCTTCATTTCTGAAGACTCGACCTATTTCATACACTTTTTCTAACCCTCCGACTACTAGACGCTTTAGGTGCAATTCTGTAGCAATTCGTAAATATAAATTTCTGTCTAATGCGTTGTGATGTGTACTAAAAGGGTTGGCCATACCTCCAGCAGCAACAGGGACTAGTATAGGAGTTTCAACTTCCAAAAATCCGCGCTTATTCATAAAATCTCTGATGTGTGAGACTAGCTTGCTTCTGAGTATAGCGGTTTTTTTGGCATTTTCATTTGATATTAGGTCGAGATACTTTTGCCGATATCTTGTTTCTGTATCAGTTAATCCATGCCATTTTTCTGGAAGTGGTAAAAGAGATTTTGAAAGTAATTCAAATCTTTCTACTTGCAAAGTGATTTCTGATGTTCTAGTGCGAAACATTGTTCCAGTAGCTCCGATCCAATCACCAATATCTAAATCTTCTAAATCTTCATATCTTTCGTTTAATTGATTAGCCCTCATCATAATTTGTATATTCCCATCGATATCTCTCAAGTCAATAAATGACGCTTTTCCCATCCCCCTTCTTCCCATAATTCTTCCTGCTACAGATATTTGATTATCAATCAAAGTTTCACTTGTTTCGGACTTGATAAATTCATCTACGGCTTGTTTGCTTGTATGAGTTCGATGAAACTTTGTGGGGTAAGGGTTAATTCCCTTTCCTCTGATTCTTTGGAGCTTTTCTTTTCGAACACGAAAAAATTCGTTTTCAGATTCAGGCAACGTATACACCTCTAACATATCAATTTTTCATGAAAATTGTACTATCGAGTAAATGAAGTGTAAAACCAAATTTATAGAAAAATGTTAATAAATCTTGTATAAATTCTGCTTTATGTGTTCTTGATTCATTGTTAGTATCTTTGATGTTGCATGGTAAATCCATGAGGTTAGATTTTTATGTCTATTAGAATTTCAGGAGGTAGATTAAAAGGGCGATTGATAGGATCACCTCAGGTTGCTAATGGGGTTAGGCCTACTACTGAACGGGTTAAGTTAGCGATTTTTTCAATAATTAGTACTTGTTCAGTTCAGGATAAAAGTGTATTGGACTTGTACTCGTGTACAGGAGCTTTAGGGTTTGAGGCTATTAGTAGAGGAGCCTCAACAGTAGACATGGTTGAGAAGAACTTTAAAAACTATAAATTAATTCTTGAAAATGTGAAGAAATTAGAGGTTCAGGATGTGGCTAAAGTTTATAAGTCAACTGTCAGGGATTTTTTAAATCATATAAATAAAAAATATGAATTAATACTGGTAGACCCGCCCTTTGAATTAAATGAATGGGAAAATATATTAATGAATATAGGTCAGAGGGGAATTTTAAATAGCGGAGGTGTTTTGGTAGCAGAACACTCTTCTAGTTTGAGTTTAGAAAAAAAGTATGGTGAATTAGAAATGTTAGATCAACGAAAGTACGGAGATTCTTTAGTTTCCTTTTTTGAGGTGTGTAATGGCTAAAGCTTTTTATCCTGGAAGTTTTGATCCAGCACATAATGGTCATATTGATGTTGCTTCTAGAGCGTCTGAATTGTTTGATGAAGTCATAGTCGGCGTTTATGAAGCTACTCCCAACAAAAAATTAATGTTTACTACAGATGAGCGAGTAGATTTGTTTAAAAAATCTTTGTCAGCTCCAAATGTAAGAGTTGTCCCATTTACGGGATTAGCTCCTAATGTAGCTAAAGAGTTTGGGGCGTCTGTAATTTTAAGAGGCCTTAGAGCAGGTTTTGATTTTGAGCAAGAATTTGAGATGGCTTTAATGTGGAGAAATTTAGTTCCCGAAATTGATGTTGTTTGTATGATGACAGCTCTTAAGCATCAGTTTATTTACTCAAGTCGAATCAAAGAAGTAGCTATGCTAGGTGCTAGTATATCTGATTTGGTACCCCCACATATAGCTACAGCAATTCAAGAAAGAATTTAGTAAGGAGAAACCAAATGCAATTAAATGAAATTTTGAAAGAATTGAATTCAATTATAGATTCAGGTAGGAAAGTACCCGGATTTAACGGTAAGATGATGATTGATTCTGAGAAACTTTCAGAAATTTTTAGAGAATTATCTAATAGTGCAGATGCAGGATTGAATGAAGCTCAATTAATTATTACTCAAAAAGAGAGTATTTTAGAGCAGGCTCAATTAGAGTCCAATCGCATAAAAGAGCAGGCAGAAAACTCAGCTTTGGAAATTCAAGAAAGTGCTAATTTGACAAGAAATGAGAGGCTTTCTGATTCAGATATTATTAAAGAAGCAGAAGAAACTGCAGAAAAAATTGTTCAAAAATCTCATGAAGATGCTCAAAATATAATTCAAGATGCCCAAAGACAGGCATTTAATTTAATTAGTGAATCAGAATCACGATCAAGTGATCAACGTGATGGAGCTGATAGATATTCCAGAGAAGTACTTTCTAATTTAGAAGAAAGATTGTCTGATGTGTTAGGTCAGGTCAGAAGAGGATTGGATACACTTGGGTCGGATCAAAATATGACTGGAGATAGGTCAAACGGTAATCATACTATAGTCAGTTAAGGTTCAGTCGGGTAATTGGGACTCTTGAATGATTTGCTCAAGTACTTTTGAATTTCTTTTAATATTGAATCCGTCTACACAATATTCATGAACTCCTGATATACCATCTACTGCTCCTAGTTCTACTAATTCAATTAATAAATTTTCAGCGTATTGAATAGATGGTAATAAGTTTAAGTTTGTCATTTTGGATATTGCGCCAACTAGTCCGTATCCACCCCAATTAGATACACTGCTTATTATTAATTCAGACACTTTTGATACCGCTGGAAAATTTACAAGAGTTTTTGAATTTATTATTTGTTGATATAAATTTCCCATTCCTATTTCATTGCCTCCGTCGCCAATTCCAATAGATTTAATTTTAGAATTAAATAAGGTGTCAATTCTAGCAACATGTTCAGTAAATTTAATGTCTCTCATATTTCTATATTGATTGTCAGAATGAGAACCTGGACGTTCTATTGATATCAAAAGAGAAGGATTTTCTTCCAAAATGAGATTGTTTGAGAATATTATACTTTCTTCTAAATTGAGTATAGGAAATAAAATTTTCCTAGAAGTTGGAGTCGCAAATTTATTAATATATGGGTCTATATATTGGTCTGTAATGTATACAACATCAAATCCTAGTTTTTCTAAAGCATTTCCGATGGCAATTGCTCCCAATGGACCGTCAGTTTCTATAGCTTTAGATTTTTTAATGTAAAAGCCAGTTGTTATAAACACTGTTCCAATATTCTCTAAAGTTAATTTTGCAGCATTTATACAAAAATCGGGGACTAAAAATTTTGATAATTCACTAATTCCTCTTGTGTCGTGCTGTAAAATGATTTTTTCAAAACTCATTACAGAATAGAGTAATCTTCATCTTTTTTGTCTGTAACAAACATATGGCCAGGTGAATGAGTAATCATGATTGATGGCTTGGAATTCATTGCTACCGATTGAGGCGTAACTCCACAAGCCCAAAACACTGGTGTTTCGCCTGAATGTATTTCAGGAGGGTCACCGAAATCTGGAGAACTTAAATCTGATATTCCTATCTGTTTGGGGTCTCCTATGTGTATGGGTGATCCGTGTACATCAGGAAAACGAGATGTAACTTGAACACTTCTGACAACTAGATCTGAAGAAATTGATCTCATAGATACAACTAATGGTCCAGAAAAAACACCTGAAGGGGTTGTCTGAATATTTGTAATGTACATAGATACATTTGTGCAGTTATCTATGTGAGCAAGTTTAATCCCATTATTGATTAGAGCTGTTTCAAATGAAAAACTACACCCTAACAGAAATGTCACGTAATCGTCTTGCCAAATTTTCTGGATGTTTTGTATTTCATCACTCAAAGTTCCGTTGGTGTAAACCCTATACAATGGGACATCTGTTCTTATATCGCTACCAGGTGCAGTGATTTTAGCTTCAAATTCTCCAGGTTCTAAGACTTCGATCAAAGGGCAAGGCTTAGGGTTGCGTTGGCAAAATAAAAGAAAATCAAATGCATATTGTTTTGGTAGTATAGCTACATTTGTTTGGATGTGGCCAGGAGCAAATCCTGACGTAGGTTTATAGAATTTACCTTCTCTAATACTTTGTCTTAAATTTTGAGGTGAAATATTTGATTGAATTAAAGATGTCATATTTTTCTCCGTTCCGACATTGTACACTGTCTTATAGTAGCTAATAAATTCATGATATTCTTTTATTTTCGTCGGGGAGTGGCGCAGTTGGTAGCGCACACGGCTGGGGGCCGTGAGGTCGCAGGTTCAAGTCCTGTCTCCCCGACCATTAATAAATATTTAAAGTATTGTTATTATTCATTTCCACGTAAAATAAGATTAGCTTGTATATTATTATCCGAGGTGATTATGGTTACTGAAACTTTTAATATTCACAAATCTGATTTCCCTTCTACTTTTGCCTTTGAATACAGTGTCAATAATTACGAAAATATAAACTATAAATTATATAGACATGAAAGACGTCGTCTGCAGTTAGAACTTTTGAAATTTCAGGAATGGTGTATAAAGGAAAAACGGAGTGTTGCTATAGCTTTGGAAGGTAGAGATGCTGCGGGTAAAGGTTCAACTGCCGCTTATCTTACTCAATACTTGAATCCTAGGTACTCAAAAATAATTTCGTTAGGGGTACCGACAAAGAGTCAAATGCGGAGTTGGTTGAGAATTCATCAATCAATGATGCCTGATTTGGGCCAAACAGTTATTTTCGATCGATCTTGGTACTCTCGAGCAATGATTCAGCCTGTAATGGGATATTGTTCAATGAATCAATATAAGTATTTTTTGAAGAATGTTAACGATTGGGAGTATGAACAAATTGAATCAGGAACTGACATAATTAAAATATACTTATCTGTTTCTCAAGTAAGCCAAAATTTAAGATTACAAAATAGACAAAATAGTCCTCTAAAATATTGGAAATACAGTCAAAATGACAGAACTGCAATTGAAAAATGGCATTTGTATACATACTTTAAAGAAAGAATGTTTTCAGTGACTTCGACTGATTATGCTCCTTGGTACATAATTAAGTCCGATAACAAATTATCGGCCCAATTGTGTGTAATGAATTTGATTTTAAGCAAATTTGATTACGATGATAAAAATCAACTTAATTTGGGTGAGACTATCGCTTCAGGGGGTGAAATTAACCATATTTATTTAGATGGAGTTAGGTTTGATAATTTAACTTCAGAACAAATAGAAGTTTTGGAGAGATTTAAAATTCATGCCGACTAATTCTACTAACGATAACATTTTGCCCATACTCACTGCAGCAGGTGGGATAGTAGTTGAACAAGAAAAACTTTTGTTAATCAGAAAAAATGGTAAGTGGGATTTTCCAAAAGGGAAGAAGGAACAAGGAGAATTAATAGAAGAATGTGCAGTAAGAGAAACTAGTGAGGAAACAGGACTTGAATTATCTGCATTAAGAATAGTTAAACTTGTTGAAAATTTTAACTATTATCGAACTTATTCAGGTGTGCAATATCTAAAACAGGTGCATTGGTTCCAGATGCTATCTGAGAATGGGATGAAAGATGAATTACATCCAGACTTAAAAGAGGGAATTGATTATTGTCACTGGGTTCATTTTTCGGAGCTGAAAAACTTGGTGTTTAGGCCCTATATAACCAGTTTTATTTCTGAATTAATATTAAAACCTCAATATGTTTTGGAATTTAATCAATAGTTTTATATTCGGAAGATTCTAATAGTTCAAATACTGTAGTAACCCATTGTTCAGGTAAAATTAATACAGGTTGGTAAGGATCAGCATTATCAGGTCTACCATATCTAGTTAGAATATTTTTACCTGTATCTCCAATTAAGAAAACATTAGATTTTTTATAAGTTCTGCCTTCTTCTGAAATATCATCGTATCTGATTTCGATTAACATACCATTTTCAGATATTCCCCATTCCGTATAATCTTTGTCAGGAACTCTGTGAACTTGGATAGCTACATTTTCGGGTCTACGTAATACATTTAAAGATTCTAAAAATTTTGACTGGTTAACAGGTCGAGGGGTTTCGTCTATCCTGAAATCTGTTAAAGTCCAGTTTTCAGCCTTGTCGTCATATAGGTAACTGACGTAATTTGTTTGGTTCTCAGGGTCAGGGCTAGGTTCAAAAATATTTATTTCATCTATTCTTTGTGGGTTAATTAACGTATACCATTGAGGCAATGGAGGTTCCGTTACCATTCTTGCAATCACGTCTCCCCAGACATCTGCAATTAAAAACAATTGAGGAAAACCTGTTACTTGACCATAGTGGTGATTTCCATCCGTTGTTTTATCACCTAATTTAAATTGTAATGTTCTGTTTAATGTTAGGCTTATAGTTACAATTGTATGAGGATTATCCAATCCGTATTGAGCAGGGTCTTCAATGATTACAGTTGTTTCTGATAAATCTCTTTTTGTTTGTGGTCCACCTAACAGAAAATCAACAGCTCCCCATCTAATCCTATCCGGAGGAAGTAATTGATCCGTATCAAACGCCCAAGTGTTTGATTCCGTTCTTACAAATGATGTGTTATCTCCCATATGATCTATAGAAATTCCCATCATATCGTCTACGTGCACTTGATAAAACCAAGGTTTTACAACTTTAGCTTCTTCTGAATTAAATGGATTTATGAGGTATACAATACCCGCTACAATAGCAAAAAATAACAATGCAAATGTATATTTAATATTCATTATCTACGTCTCCACCAAACTATAGAAGCCATTAGAATCATTATTAAAGGCGGGAAAACCCAACTAGACCATTTGACGAACTCCTTTTCTAATGAATTCACCACAAATTCTCTATAGGGAACTAATTTGGGGCGAATAGAAATTAATTCGTAATCTTCAGCCAGCCAATTGACTGAATTTAGAAAAATATCTCCATTATCATTACTGTAGAAATATTTGTTTGAAGCAAAATCGGAGTCACCAAAAACTACTAGTTTGAATAAATCTTGAGTAGAGCCTAGATCTTCAAATGTTCCTGTAGCTTCTATAACTCCAGAAATAGTGTATTGCCCAGTATATTTTTCAACGTTATATTCCGAATCTTCTCCAGGTGCTACAAGCCAACTAATAGGAGTTGTAGATGCTAATTCAGAAAATTTAATATGGTCTCGTAATGCAAATTCTTCAGGTGGAGGTGTTTGGAGAGCGGCTGTATCAGGAAAAAATGCCACCGATATATCATCTGCAATATTAATGTTTTGGTGAACTGCACTGGTAGCAAATTGTGCATTTGCTTTTTGTAATAGGGGGGTGAGTGTTTCACCTCCAACATTACTGATAGCATCAGCAACTTTTTGAGGAGTAACTACTACTCCGTAGAGGTAAATGAGGTCATTGAATAATTTTGGTGGGTTGGGATTAAGCATCATTAATATTCTTCCACCAGATTTAGCATAATTGACTAGTGCTTCATATTCAATATCAGTTAAATCTTGGTCAGGGCCTGCAATTATTACTACTGATGCATCACTAGGTACCACTTCAAATTGTTGCAAGTTTAGGGGTAATACAAAATAATTATCTCTTTGCATACCAGCTATAGCTAAATCTAAACCATAATCTTCTTGCTTTTGAAACATTGGATCAGATGTAGAAGTAAGTTCACCATGTCCAGTTAAGTAATAAATTGTTTTTTGCCTTTTACCAGTAGAAATTAATATACCAGTAATAAATTCTTGTTCAGTAAAATTTGTAACAACATAGTTTTGTTCATCATTGAAAGAAAAAACAACTGAGGGATATTTAGTCACACCAAAATTTAACGCTTCAGATCTATTAATTTCAGGGTCTACAAATCTATAAGAAAAATTTTCAGATTTTCTGCTAAATTCATTTAGAATATCTTCTACTGTAGTTTTTGTGTTTTCGCTAGCTGTATTTTCAACAAAAAAAGCATGAGCAACAACTTTTTGATTTTTATCTTCTAAATCTTTTAGTACACTCACAGTTTGTGGAGAAAGTGTGAAAAACCTAGTAGCAGTAACGTCAATTCTGTTTGGATTAGTAAACATGAAATAGTTTGCTACTAATAATATTATAAATACAGCTAATGTCATTAATGCAGCATTTAAGCCAAATCTACCTCTTCTTCCAGAGACAAATATAGCAATTGCTCTAGGAGATAGTCCTATAGCTAGAAGAATTAATATTGCGCCCAAAGATGTGACTAATAACAACACATCAGACATTTCTTCAAATGTCAGATATAAGCCACCACCTAGTAAGAAAGCAAAAACACCGGTTACGCCAGATATAAGGCTCCAAAATGAAGTCGATTTGACCAAGTTTATTAATATATATATATAGCTATTTTCTTGGTGTTTATTCATTATCTCCACCGCCTAGTTTCTAAAGAACGGATTGTTAGGAAAAGAAATATAACAATTAAACTTAGGAAATAAATAATGTGGCTAGTGTCAATAATTCCTCTTGAAAAATCAGTTAATCTTTGATCCATTGATAACGAATTTAGAAATGTGGCAGCAGTTCCTTCTACTAGGGATGCTACAGCATCAATAAATGAGAAAATTACAAGAATTGCTATAGACACTACTGCTGCAACAATTTGGTTACCTGATAGGGATGATCCTAGTATGCCTATGGACAAAGCAGCAGCTCCATGTAATACCAAACCTAAATAAGTACTTAAAATAGGGCCAGTATCAGGTTGTCCAAATATATAAAGTAATAGAACATAATATAAAGTGGCAGATTGGATAAATAATAGCATGAATAAGCTTGCTAAATATTTTCCAACAACTACTTCCCATTCTCGTACAGGGGATGTAAGTAGCAATTCTAAAGTTCCTAGTTTTTGTTCTTCTGAAAGTAGCTTCATAGTGATTAATGGAGCAAGAAATATAATAAATGAACCAGACCAGTTAGAAATTCCTCTAACACTAGCTTCTGCGAATGGTCTTGTAATATCAAATACAAAGAAAACCCCGGTTAATACTAAAAACATAGCACCTACTATGTACGCAGAGGGAGTCGAAAAATAAGATCTTGTCTCTCTTAAAGTTATGGCAATTAAATTTTTCAACTGATATTTCCTAATATTTATTCTTCATGAACAGTAATTTTTAAAAATATTTCTTCAAGGGACATTCCAATAGATTGAAGTTTCAATAGTTCCCATTGGTTTTCTAATATTACAGATGCTAATTGAGACCTGATTTCAGATCCAACATCTACTGATATTTGATAACGATGATATCCGCTACCTGTGATAGGTATTCTTTCAATAGAATTAACGTGATCTACTTTTTCTAAAACAGGAATAATTTCTTGGTTTGGGCCTTTAACTTCTATCTCAACTCTTTCAACTCCCGATAGGTTAGTCCCCAAGTTTTTAGGATTATCTACCGCAGCTATTTGTCCCTCATTGATTATAATTACTCTGTCACAAATCATGCTGACTTCAGGCAAAATGTGAGAACTTAGAATTAAAGTGTGAGCTTCTCCGAGGCCCTTAATTAATTGCCTGGTTTCGACTACTTGAATAGGATCAATCCCAATAGTGGGTTCATCTAAGACTAATACATCTGGTTCATGAAGGATGGCCTGTCCAATTCCAACTCTTTGTTTGTAACCTTTAGATAGTTTTCCTATTATCGTCTTGTAGTAGTCCTGAAGGCTACAAGTCTCTATAACTTCAGTAATTCTTTGTTTTATTTTTTTAGAATTCATTCCTCTGATTTGACCCATAAATGATAGGTATTCAGATACATTCATTTCTAAATATAATGGAACTGTTTCAGGAAGATATCCAATATGCTTTCTAGCATTTAAAGATTCTTCTAAGATGTTAAATCCTGCAATTTCTACTGTTCCAGATGAAGGCGGCATAAATCCGGTAAGTATTTTCATAGTTGTAGATTTACCCGCACCATTAGGGCCCAGAAATCCTAAAATTTCTCCTTTAGGAACTTCAAAGCTGAGATCCGTGATTGCTGGGAATTCACCATAAAATTTTGTAACTTTATCTACTTTAATCATTTAATTATTTATTTATATTAAATTTCACTAACTACAGATAGTAATTCAATAAAAAATTATGTTCAAGCTGAAACAATAACGTCGCATGATAAAATTCTGTTAATAGAGAGTAAAACATGAAAAATGAACAAATTTATCTAGATCATGCAGCCACAACTCCCTTAAGGGCAGAAGTGTTAGATTCTATGATGCCTTTTTTAACAAACGATTTTGGTAATCCATCATCGCTTTACCAACAAGGACAAGTTGCCAGAAAAGCTGTAGATGAATCTAGAGAATTAATTGGAAAAGTCTTAGGGGCTAGAGTTGGAGAAATTGTAGTTACTAGTGGAGGTACGGAATCGGATAATGCTGCAATTAAAGGTGCAGCATTAGCTATGAAAAGCTATGGAAATCATATAATTACCTCACAAATCGAACATGAAGCAGTTTTGAATTCTTGTGAACAATTGAAAGAGTTTGGTTTTGAAACTACATTTTTGCCTGTAGATTCAGATGGATTAATTAACCCTGACGATGTAGTTAAAGAAATAAACTCAAGCACTATTTTAGTTAGTCTAATGATGGCTAATAACGAAATAGGAACTATTCAACCTATTAAAGATATTGCACAAAAAATTAAAGTAGAATCTCAAAATCTAGGACATCCTGTTTTATTTCATACTGATGCGGTTCAATGTGTAGGTTCTTTGGAAGTGAATTTTAAAGATTTAGAAGTAGATTTGCTAAGTTTATCAGCTCATAAATTTCAAGGGCCTAGAGGGGTTGGTGCTTTACTGATAAAGCGTAATACTCCATTTTTTCCATTGTTGACGGGTGGGGGACAAGAAAGAGATCGCAGATCAGGAACAGAAAATGTTGCGGGAATTGTCGGAATGGCTAAAGCTTTGCAACTATCAAGTTTAGAGAAAGAAGTAGTCAATCAAGAATTAATTTTTTTGAGAGATATGATTATAGATGGAGTTTTAAATTCTATCGAAGGCAGTTTTTTGAATGGGCATCCCACTCAAAGGCTACCCAATAATGTCAATTTTTCTTTTGATTCTGTAGAAGGCGAGCCTATATTATTAGGATTAGATTTTGCAGGTATTTCGGCATCTAGCGGAAGTGCTTGCTCTGCATCTGTTAATGAGCCGTCACATGTTTTGATCGCAATTGGTAGAAGTAAAGAACTAGCACAAAGTGCTTTGAGAATCACATTAGGACCTAGCAATACAAAATCTGAAGTACAGTACTTTTTGGAAACATTGCCCCAATTGATTAAAAAATTAAAATCTATGCCATCATTACAAAAATCTTGAATTTGTTGTATTGATTGAAAATTAATTGTTAGGTACGATAATGTGATTGGTGAAAAATGAAAATTTATATTTCAATATTAATTTCAATTGTTTTTTTGATGGCTTGTAATTCAATTGAAAATATTAATCCTTTATCAGGAGAAAACAGAGAATATCCTTTTGCATCTGCGGGTAGAAATATCGAAGTACATGCTAAGGAGCCTCAGGTTGTTGATGTTGCATATTTTGTAGATTCAATACCTGGTCCAAATGGTCAATTGGTTTCTAAAAAATTTGAATTGGCTCCTTCAGCTTCAAATAAGAAGCTGGTTTTATTAGATTTAATGATTGTGAATAGGTCTAGTACTGTTATTCCTATGCTTTTTGATGAAAATGCAGTGAGAATAGGAGATCGTAGAGGTAAAAGGATTGAAGCATCCAATCCATACCAAATATCAAGAGAATTAGATTTATCAACTGAAAATAATGGTACTGAAGTGACTCAGCTTGTATGGGGTGATATTGAGCTTCCTAGACAGACCCAGATTGGCGGTACTATGGTTTTTGAGGTCCCCAAAGGTTTACTACTAGGCACATTGTTTTGGGATGAGATAGAATTCATACCCATAGATTACATTGATTACAATAAGAATAAATAAGGAGTAATTATGTCAGACCCCGTAGAAATAACCGATGAAAATTTTCAACAAGAAGTACTTAATTCAGAAACTCCAGTGTTGGTAGATTTTTGGGCTGATTGGTGTCAACCATGCAAAATGATCGCTCCTGTAGTTGAGCAAATTGCTGAAGAATATGATGGAAAAGTTAAGATTGGTAAATTAGATGTTGATAGCAATCAACAAACTTCTCAAGCAATGGGGATCAGAGGCATCCCGGCTTTAATTATTTTTAATAATGGTAAGCCTGTAGATCAAATTATAGGTGTTGTACCAAAATCAATTATTCAGAAAAAAATAGATGAGGTTTTAGCCTCTTAGTTTTGGGGGCGGATGGGGCCTGGTGGTCCCCGCGGACTTCAACTCCGTTGGCAGCGGTCCTTCGATTGGTGCGGTGGGTTCGACTCCCTCGCGCTCCCGCCATTGGGAAATGTTATGGGAAATAAATATTGGTTAATGAAATCAGAGCCTGATGATTATTCTATCGACGACTTGATTAATGAACAAAATTCTACCGCTGAATGGGATGGAGTAAGAAATTATCAAGCTAGAAATTTTCTTCGCGATCAAATAAAAATAGGGGATCAGGTTTTATACTACCATTCAAATTCCAAACCCTCAGGTGTAATAGGTACTGCTAAAGTTGTCAGAAATGGCTATCCTGATTTTACTGCTTGGGATCCAAATTCCAAGCACCCTGATCCTAAAAGCACTCCCGAGTCACCAATTTGGTATATGGTAGATATTAGGGCGACTAAAAAGTTCAATCAAATTATTTCTTTGCAACAAATAAAGCAAATTCCTGAATTATCTGAGATGGTATTAGTAAAAAACTCTAGGCTTTCAGTTCAGCCTGTTACTAAGCAAGAATTTGAAATTATACAGAATATTGGTTTAAGTAATTAGCTTTGAATAAATTCTATCCAATTGCCTTCTGGATCTTGGCAATAACAAATTCCCTTTTCTTTTCCGTCTTCTGTAACACTCATTATTGGTGGGGTAACAAACTTTATACCTTTCGATAATAAGTTTTCATAAAGCTCTTCTATTTTTTCAACATTGAAACAAATGTGCGATGCTCCTAGTTGATTTCTATCTAAATGTCCAGATGGACTTTTAGGGTGAATAAAATATACTAATTCAAGCGCATGTTCTCCACCTTTACCTACAAAAATTAAGGTTCTATGAGCACCTGGTATACCTGTGTGGTCACCTGATTTAGGAGATAGGCTGTCTACTTCACGTTCAATTTTCAATCCTAAATCATCTCTATAGAAAGAGACCATTTTTTCTAAGTTTTTTACTACAAACCCAGAATGATTAAATCCGGTAATCATATTTATCCTATTAATTAATAATTGCAAAAATTATCTATATCAATGTACCCTACATTGATGGAAAAAATTATACAAATATTAAGAGTACCCTATATTTGGGGAAGTTTAGCTTTATTGAATGGATTAGTTTTTGCAGTCCAATCTATCTCAGTCTGGATTGTTGCTGCTTTGATGTTGTTGTTTATAGCTTTTTTGAAAATTCAAGGTGAAGCTGAACATCATACGGAAGGTAAGATTTTTGCTGGAGGACCTTTAATTATGATTGGCTGGATAATAGGGTTTTCTATTAGAGGTATTATTTTCTAAAACACATCAAAAAAACGCGTGTTGTTTTTGATAATGGTATGTAATTGCACTGAATGTTAATTTTAAGCGCTCTTTGTGCCGAAAATAGAATTTTCAAGTGAATCTAGAGATGTAGAAGGTAATTCACACTGGTAATTGTTACAAATGAATACAGTTGCTACTCCTGATTCTGGACACCTTTCTTCAAATAGGGGAGAAAGTGATTCTATTCTGTCATTTTTGATAGAAAAGTAAGCATTTCCTACAACTACCTTGTTGGGTATAAATTTTTTGTAAAGGTATTTACGCATTTCTGACACTGATACGGGATCATAAGATAACAAACACACTTGAACTGTATCCGTGTAATGCATAAGTAAAATTTTTAACCAATTTGAGAACCCACTAGGAAAATCTCCTATAAAAGAAGTTGTTATGTTAAATTGGGATATTAATATATCTAAATATATACTCTTGTCAGTAATTGAGTAGAGTTTTTGTAGTGCTTTTACTGCCTCAGAGATCCCTGAGGGGGTGGCATTATCGTAAAGATTGATGGGTTGGGTGATGAGTTCCTCTCCATTAATAGGGGAATCTATGAAAATGTTTCGATCACTGTCATAGAATAGTTCAATCATGGTGTCTGTAAGTTCTATGGATTTTTTTAGCCAAGAAGTATCTAAGGTAGCTTCATGAAGAGTGATTACAGTGTTAATTAGTGATGAGTAGTCTTCTAAAAATGCGTATCCAGAGACTTTATTTTGTTTAAAAGACCGAAATAATCCGTTGTTGTGTTCTGAAATTTTTAAGATTGATTTTACGTTTTCGTTAGCTATTTTGAGGTGTTTTTCTATGCCTAGGTGTAGGTACGATAAAAGAAAAGCTTGGCTGGCAAGTGAGTTCCATGAGGTAATGTGTTTTTCGTCAGTAAATGGACGTGTTTTTTGTGATCTTAAGTCTTTAAGTTTGGATCTTATTTTTACAATAATAGGGTCTAGTGACAAGAATCCATTGTTACTGTTGTTAGTTGAGTACCTTAGTATTGTTTTGTTTTCGAAGTTGCCTTCGCTAGTGATTTCAAAATTCTGTTCTAGGGTGTTTAGTTCGTCGGGGTTTAATTTTTGTGAGAGGCAGTTTTTTGTCCATGTGTAATATTTACCTTCCTCTCCGTCAGTATCTGCGTCTTGAGCTGTGAAGAATAGGTGAGTGTCAGGATCCATCATTTCGTCTTCTAGGTATGAGAGGATATCGAGGGCAGCGAGTTTAAATTTTGAATTTTGTGTAATTGTGTAGCACTGTATTAAGACAGGGACAATTAGGGCGTTGTCGTAAAGCATTTTTTCAAAATGAGGAATAGTCCAGGTAGGTTCTGTAGAATACCTGTGGATGCCACCTCCGATATGATCGTAAATGCCCCCTGAAATTATTGCGTTTAATGACTTTTCGACCATTTGTAGGGCTTTTGAGGTTGGATTCTGGTAGTGGTATGAAAGTAAGAAATCAAAAATTTGAGGTTGTGGAAATTTAAGTGTTTTTCCGAATCCTCCATTATCGTGGTCAAACTCGTTAACTAGATTGTTGTATGCGTTATCTGTGATGCTTATTGGCGAATGTTGATTTTCGTTGGGTGTAGGTATAGATATTTTTGATACGTGCTCAGTTATTTGCTTTGATGTAGTTTTAATATCTTCTTTTCTGTTTTTGTATGCATCAATAATGGATTTTAATAATTGAGTGAAGCTCGGCATTCCATGCTTAGGTTGGGGAGGGAAGTATGTACCTCCGAAAAAGGGGAGCTTGTCGGGGGTTAAGAAAACCGTCAGGGGCCATCCTCCTTGTCCGCTCATAGACTGAACTGCAGACATATATATAGAATCTAGGTCGGGTCTTTCTTCTCGGTCTACTTTTATAGACACGAAGTTTTGATTCATGATTTCAGCTGTTATAGGGTCTTCGAATGATTCTGACTCCATTACGTGACACCAGTGACACGAAGAGTAACCTATGCTTAGTATTACTGGTACATCCCTTTCTTTTGCTTCTTTGAATGCATCTTCACACCAAGGGAACCAGTTAACCGGGTTGGTGGCATGCTGAAGTAGGTAGGGGCTAGTTTCTTTTATTAGTCTGTTAGGGTTCATCTGTGGTGTTTTACTCAATGGCGTCCCAGGAGGGAGTCGAACCCACGACCTACAGATTAGAAGTCTGTCGCTCTATCCAGCTGAGCTACTGGGACACTTTTAATAATATTTTCGCCCCTTTGCCTTTGTCAGTCAAATCCACTGAGGTGATGAATCGTGTTAAGCACCTCTTTTTTATTTTTGAAATAACTAGAAATGTAAAAGAAAAGGTTGAAAAAAACAATTGACATAGTTTAAAACTATAAATATTATCTAACTCCAATGATTTCGGAGGTATATATGTCCAATCGGAAAACAAGAAAAATGTTAGCTGTAGAAGAGCGATTTCGACAGCCTTTAGAGAAAATGTTGCCTGAAATGGTTACAGAGCAAGGCTTAACTGCTACTGCTGATTATCTTGGTGTAAGCAAAGCTACTTTAGGGTACTGGTTACTTAAATTCCGTATTGATGTACGCCGTGTTGCCTTAGCTCCAGGGGATACTATGCAAGTTAATAGGCTGGATGATTAATATGACTATAAATAAGAACAAAGAAATTAATGATTCTCCTGACATACTAATTGATAGTCCTTTGCTTGATTCACAGTTATTGAAACTTAAAATAGAACAAGCGCCTCATGTTATTGATAGTCCTTTGCTTGATTCACAGTTATTGAAACTTAAAATTGAACAAGATCCTAAGAGGTTTCGCTTTTTCTTTTTAGGGCACTTCTAGCTTCTCTTTCTTGGTCTCTAGTTTTAATTAAATTTCTTTTGTCGTAATTTTTTCTACCCTTTCCTATTCCTATTAGTACTTTTGCGTAATGCCCCGCTATATACATTTTTAATGGCACTAATGTTGATCCGTTTTGTTCTGATGCTGAAATGAATTTTTTTAATTCTTTTCTGTGTAGTAAAAGTTTTCTACTTCTCATTGGGTCCGTTGGATTTGATGCAAATGGGTACGGCGCTATATGCATATTGTGTAGCCATAATTCGCCTTTTATCGGATAAGCGTATGAGCCTGTTAGGTTTGCTCTGTTTTCTCTGATGGATTTTATTTCCGATGAATTCAATACTAATCCGGCTTCTATAGTCTCTGATATTTCATAATCAAAATTAGCTTTTTTGTTTGTAATTAGAATTTTATTTTGTTTCATATAAATCACTATCAATTTATTAATGAGTTGATGATTTCATATCCCTTATCTAATTGGTCTGCAGCAGCTTGTTGCTCGTCATTTGAAGAAATTACTATGTCTGGTTCTAGTCCTCCTTCTATAGGTCTTTTATTTGGTGTGTACCAACGTCCTATAGACATATACAGAGCTCCGCCGTTTGGTAATGGTGCGTACTGGTTTACTGTACCTTTACCGAATGATTTTTCTCCATGGTCTTGAAATGCTCCCATTAATATTTCGCTTCCACTAGCACTAAATCTGTCTACTAGTACTACTAGTGGGAGTTCTTTA
>QCNV01000014.1 GCA_003213095.1 SAR202 cluster bacterium AG-426-M11
AGTGATACTTATATCCCACCTGGAACTAATATTAAATATCAATTTAAGATTATTAATGAATCTGGAGATGAGTTAACTTCTGAAATTTTTGAATTTGTTTACCATGATATAAATTTTTCTTGGGATTCTATTGTAGATGAGGGATTTGTAGTTTATTACCATGGACCTGTGAAGAATAGAGCTTACAAGATTTTAGAGACTATTAAAGAGACTGCAAATAAAATGGAACCCATTTTTGGTGAGTATGTTAATTCTCCTATATCAGTTACTGTATACAACAATCCTGTGGAAATGATTGAGGGTTTACCTCCTGAAAGTAAAACTATTAGAAGAGAGTTGATTACTCAAGGAATGGCTTTTAATACAATTGGAACGCTTTTGATTTTAGCTTCTGGAGCAGATTATCTAGGCACAGCATCTCATGAAATGACTCATATATTAGTTCACAGATCTACAGAGGGTATTGTTTCAGTACCGTCCTGGTTACATGAAGGATTGGCAGAATATGCGAATATTTATCCTAGCTTTAGTTTTACTAATGCTTTAGACAAGGCAATCATTAATGATGATTTGTTACCATTGACTATGTTTTCTGGGCAACCGGGAACTTCTGAAGATAAACTCCTTTTTTATGGGCAATCTGAATCATTTATAAGTTTTTTGATTGAGGAGTTTGGTGTTGAGAAAATGAAAGAACTCCTAGTAGCTATTAAATCTTCAACAACTTTGGATTCAGCTATACAAGATACGTACGGACAAAGCAAAGTTCAATTAGAAAATTTGTGGAGATCTAGTTTAGGAGTATCTTTATATATTCAAAGTAAAAATCTTTCAGTTCCTACTCCAAGACCTCTTCCTACAATTTCATTGTATTCATTGACTCCGCAGTCTGGATCATCACAAATACAGAATACTTTTAAAGATTCAATTTCTATTAGTGAACCAACAAATCAGAATGAATCTAATTCAACTTCTAGTTGTAATGCTAAACCTAATGAATTGAATGCTGATTATTTAACGATATTTACTGGTACTTTGGTATTTTTAATATTTTTATTAGGTAGAAAACATAAAGAATAATTAATACTTAAGATATAATATCCGTTTGCTTATAGGTGATTTATGGTTGATTGGAATAAAGCTATTGAACAAACATATGTTGTTAAATTTCCACAGCAACATTTAGCAACTTTTGGGATTACAGAAATCGACTATTTTATAGTTACTGAACCAGTTTATACTGCGTTTAATCCTTCAAAACAACAATTAGAAAGTGTTTTGAGAACAGGAAAAGTTAAAGCTAATCAACCCCATATAATTACTCCAAATTATGCTTTAAATATTTCAGGATTTAGTAAAAGTGCATATGAATATATGCAATCAATTTCTTACGAATATGGACCAAATAGTCCTGCAATAATGTATCAATATTCTAATGATCCAGGCAATTTGGAAATTCTAAATGGAATACCCACTGAAATTGCACAAAGAATTTCTAAAGATTTATCAGATAGAAACAATCATTTATCTGTAGTGATAGTGGGTGTGGACGAATTTTGGGACGTTGCTCTACTAAAATTTATATATGAATATACAGCAGCATCAATTTCTTTTAATTCTCAAGAAATTCGATCTGCTGGTTTATTAGATCCCATAGAAAAATATGGCAATCTGCCCGTTGCAGTAGTTAACCAGATTGAAGAAATGTTTAAGTCTGTCTCAGTCGGAGGAAGTGTAGAAATTTTAAAAAAAGAATTAGATAAATGGGGTGTATACCAGTTTTATGAAGATAGATTTTTAGGATTATTTAAATGATTATAATGATTGAGCTAAGCCACTATGATAAAATTTGGTATAAGCTGAGGTTTTAATGTACAGACAAGATGACCCACAAGTAAATATTGATCAAATTTTAGAAAAATTCAAAAAAGTTTTTGGGCGATTTGGTGGTGAGGGTAAAGGCATAGGGCCAGTTGTAATTTTAGTGCTAATAAGTATAGCGCTAGCTGGTTGGCTGGCTACAGGTGTGTTTACAGTTCAACCTGGTGAAAAAGCAGCATTAAAAATGTTTGGTAAATATTCTCAAGAAGTTGGTCCAGGGTTGTCTTGGTGGTGGCCATCTCCAATTGGGAATAGAGATGTAGTACAAGTAGATATAATCAGAAAATTGGAATTAGGAGTTAGAAATGATGTTCCTGTTCTCGACGAATCTCTGATGATTACAGGAGATCCAGATGAGTTGGGGGCACCTGGTGAGGCTCCAAATTTGGTAGATGTTCAATTAACAGTTCAATATGATATTAAAAACATTAGAGATTATTTGTACAAAGTAGTTTCTCCAGATGGAGCTACCTTAAAAGATGCTACTGAAACTTCTCTTAGGCAAGTAGTTGGTGGACGTCCAATTGATGATGTTTTAACTGACAAAAAACAAGAAGTTGAAATTGCAACAAAAAATAAGTTACAAGAAATCCTAGATTACTATCAGTCTGGGTTGAATATAAGAGAAGTTAAATTGTTGAATGTGTTTGCCCCAGAACAAGTTAAAGATGCTTTTGATGATGTTGTTAGAGCTAAAGAAGACAAAGCTAGAATAATTAATTTGGCTGATGCCTACAAAGAAAGTGTATTACCTGCTGCTAGAGGTGAATCTTCTAAAAGATTACAAGATGCTGAAGGACTTAGACAGCAAAAAATAGCAGAAGCTAATGGTGAGGCTGGAAGATTTACAGCTATTCAGCGAGAGTACGCAAAATCAAAAGATATTACCCGTAAAAGGCTTTATCTAGAAGCTATGGAAGAAATACTTCCCAATATCAATAAAGTTTTAGGAGATCCTAATCAGGTTATTTTGGTGAATCCTGAATCAAATAATGTGATTCCTGTTCCTACCCAAGGAGTTGGTGAATAAATGAAATTTTTAGCTACTATTCTGATAGTTTTGATAGTTGCTCTGATCATAATATTGCCTCAGGTGTTTTTTTCAGTAGATGAAACAGAAGTTGCAATTGTAACTAGATTTGGAGAAATTACTTCAGAGATAACTGAGCCAGGATTAAATATTAAAACACCTTTTATTGAATCAGTTACACGTTATGAAAAAAGGTTATTAGTTTTTGATGCTCAACCAGATTCTTTGCTTACAAAAGATAAAAAACGATTAATTATTGATGTATACGCTAGGGGTCGCATTGTAGATCCTGCTTTATTTAGAGAAAGATTGGGTAACGAACAAGCTGCTGCTGATAGAGCAATAGGAATTATTTCTTCCGAATTGAGAAGTGAAGTGGCTAGTCATAATCAATCAGAAATTATTACTACTCAAAGAGATCAGATCATGAATACCGTTTTAGTATCTGTTTCTCCACAATTAGAAGAATTTGGTATTTCAGTAGTTGATGTGAGAATTAAACGAGCTGATTTTCCTTTGGAAATAGCTGAAAGTGTTTATTCTAGAATGAGAGCTGAAAGACAAAGAAAAGCTGATAAAGAACGAGCTGAAGGTAATGAGATTGACGCGCAAGTAAGAGCTGATGCAGATAGAAAAGCTACTATTATTTTGGCTAACGCTAACAGAGATAGTAGGATAATTACTGGTTGTGGTGATGCTGAATCAACATCAGTATTTGCTGATGCTCTAGAACAAGATCCTGAGTTTTATTCTTTCCAAAGATCACTAGAAGCATCTAAAAGTATTTTGTCTACAGATACTACAACTGTAATGGGTCCTGAAGAATTTGCTTCTGTGTTTTCCAATATACAGAATGCTGTAGATATAGCATCAAAACCTACAGATGAGTCTTCTTCAAACAATTCTGTTTCAATTAGTTCTAAATGTGCTGAAGTTTCTGCAGCTTGGTATCTAGCTTCAGAATTACAGGTTGATCAACCTGATATTACATTTTTAAATTCTCAATTAGTTGAATGGCCAAATAATTCACTGGGTTGTGTATCTGCAGAATCATCTGAAGAATCAAAACTCTTAGGGTATCAAGTTGAATTTTTATACCTAGGAAATGTTTATAAAGTCAGAACTAATGAATTTGGGTCAAATTTAGCTATTTGTGACTAGTAGGTATTCCTTTTTCATAGTGAGGTAAGATGGGCGACATTAACATTAATTTTGATGTTTCTGACGATTCCTTTGATATACCCCAAGATAAATTGTATTTAGTTGCTGTTGAAGCTTTCAATTATTTAGAAATTCATAAAAGTAGCGTTTCTGTATATTTCAGTGATGATGATCACGTACAGAATTTAAATCATCAATATAGAGGTTTGAATGAAGTGACAGACGTCTTGTCTTTTTCAAATGATTTTGAAGGTCAATATTATGGTGATAAATTTGATTTACGGGAAGGATTAATAGAAGAAGATTTTGTCATACCTGAGAACTTTCAAGATTATTTAGGTGACATTGTCATTTCATTTCCTCAAGCATGTAGGCAATCTATTGAAAATCACGTTGATTTAGAGGACGAGTTGATGAAATTAGTTGCTCATGGAATCCTTCACCTGTTAGGCTTCGATCATGAGAATGTCAGTGAAGAGGTAGAGATGAATTCTATTACGGATACTATAATTGGTTTGGTGAAAAATAATGCCTGAAGTTTTATATAGAAAATGGAGACCATCAACCTTAAATGATCTTGTTGGTCAGGAACATATTTCTCAGACACTGAGACATTCTGTGGATTCTGCAAGATTTGCTCATGCTTATTTGTTTTGTGGTCCTAGAGGAACTGGTAAAACCAGTACAGCAAGGATTTTGGCTAAGGCAATTAATTGTCCTACTCCAAATGATGGTGATCCATGTGATAACTGTCAAATGTGCAATGATATTTCGATTGGTCGTGCCATCGATTTGATAGAGATTGATGCTGCTAGCAATAGAAGAATTGCAGACATTCGAGATCTGACAGAAAAAATCCATTACACACCAGGTGAAGCTAAATATAAAGTCTATATAATTGATGAAGTTCACATGCTTACTCAAGAAGCTTTTAATGCTTTACTTAAGACACTAGAAGAACCTCCAAAACATGCAGTTATGATACTGGCTACAACGGATGTTCAAAAACTTCCCTTAACAATTATCTCTCGATGCCAAAGGTTTGATTTTAGAAGAATTCCAAATGATCAAATTACTAATAAATTGGTCCAATTATCAGAGAGTGAAAATGTAACAGTAGATAAAGAAGCCTTAAAAATTATAGCCAATCATTCTACAGGTAGCTTGAGAGATGCAGAAAATATTTTGGAGCAAGCAATAGTTTCATTTGTTGACAATATTTCTACAGATAACATTAAGGAAATGCTGAAAATTGGCGGAGATACCCTTACTCAGAAATTACTAGAATTTATTATTAATAAAAATTTGACTGAGTCTATTCAAGAACTTAATCAAATGGTTTCTGATGGAATTGGAGTCAATCAAATACATTCTAGTCTATTAGATTCAGTTAGGTGTTTGATGCTTATTAAATCAGACGCACTTAATGAAAATCAAATTAGTGAAGTTTTAAAAAAATGTCTTAATAATCTGAAAGATCAAATAGAGTTATCTGAACTACTTTTTATTTCTAAAATACTAACTAAAGTTGATTTTAATGGATTCCAAGTACAAAACTTAGCTTTGGAAATGGCGTTGATTGAAATTAATTTGGGTCAAGTTAGTCCCATCCAAATTGTAGACAAAAATCAATCAACTTCATTAAATACAAATTTAAATAATGTTTCTAATACTCGTACTGCACAACCTATAGTAAATAAAACTGATCTAATTGAAAAACAGGATCATGTACCACAAACTTTTTCACCAAAAACTTCTGAATTTGTGCAAAAAAAATCAAATCCAAATCCACCTAAACGAGATGGTGAGTCAGGTAAATTGGATTCTGAATGGAATAATTTATTAAGAGAATTGAGATTGACAGGAAAGAGGTTTAAGTTTGGAGCCTTACTCAGAGGGGCGAAATCTAAAGAAATTCATGATGATACATTAGTAATTACTTATTCTCATTCATCAAATGTTGATCGATTTAACAGTGAACTTGAAGATCCTGTAGTTAAATCAGAGATGTTAAGTATCATCCACAAAACTTTAAATAAAGAGTATGCTGTTGAAGTTAGATTAGATGGCGAACCATCAAGCCTTAAAACTTCAAAAAATTCTAAGGTTAGCAGTAATTTAGTGAAATCAGCTCAAGCTATGGGAGCTTTAATTATTGAAGAAAGAGAGAAAAATATATGATGAATAAAAATATGATGAAACAAGCTCAAGAACTTCAAAAACAAATGATGAAGATGCAAGAAGAAATTGAAGCTACAAAAATTGAACATTCTTCTGGTGGTGGTGTTGTTAAAGTAGTGGTAACAGGAAAAATGGTTCTTGAGTCGATAGAAGTTGATCCTGATGCTATCGATCCAGATGATGTGGAAATGTTACAAGATTTGATTATTTCTGCCGTAAATGGTGGTTTAGAAAAAGCTCAAAAACTTGCTTCTTCTAAAATGGGTGCAATTACTGGAGGATTAAATATCCCAGGACTGTCATAAGAAGGAAACAAATGGATTACAGTGGAGCTACTCCTCAAGTTCAAAGACTAATAGATGAATTTGGCAGACTACCAGGGATTGGCCCGAAATCTGCTCAAAGACTGGCTTATTATTTAATAAAAATGCCTGAAGAAATTTCATTGAATTTAGCAGAATCAATTTTGTCAGTAAAAAAATCGATTGTTTTATGCTCTACTTGTTTTCATATAACTGACACAGATCCTTGTAATTTATGTACAAATACTTACAGAGACCAAAAAACAATCTGTGTAGTTGAGCAACCACTCGATTTAATTGCTTTAGAAAAATCAGGATCTTATAACGGTCAATATCATGTGTTGCATGGAGCCATTTCACCTATTAATGGAATTGGTCCAGATGATTTAAAGATTAAAGAATTATTTTTAAGGTTGAAAAATGAAATGGTTGATGAAGTGATTTTAGCTACAAACTTGCATGTTGAAGGAGAAGCTACTGCTATGTATATCAATAATTTATTAGCATCTACCGGAATCAAAATCACTATTCCTGCAAGAGGGTTATCTGTTGGAGGTGATTTACAGTATGCAGATGAGGCCACTTTGGGTAGAGCTATTGAAGGTAGACAAGGTATTTAATGGTTTCAAATAAAACTTATGTGACTGAGGGACTAATACTCAATCATAGAGATTTTGGGGAAACAGATCTTCTCGTAACTTTATTCACTAAGTCATTTGGGAAGGTTCCTGTTGTCGCTCGAAGAGCAAAAATGCCTAACTCGAAATTTAGTAGTGGGGTTCAATTGTTGAATAAGGTCAAAGTATCTATTGGTAGAGGAAGAAATTTAGATCATCTTAATGAGTGTGAAATTATAGATTCCTTTCAAACAATCAAATCTAATTTAACTTTATTATCTAAAGGGCTTTTTTCCTCAGAACTAGTGGTTAATTTTATACAAGACAGAACTCCAAATTTTCAAGTTTTTAATGCTCTAGAGCAAAATTTAAATAATTTGGAAACACAGAAAAATATAGATCAATCAATGATTTGGTTTCAGCTGCAATTAATAAATGTTTCGGGTGTTTTTCCAGAATTCATGGTTTGTATAAATTGTAATGAAAACCTCAAAAGAAAAGATCATGTATTTTATTCTGAAATTGGTGGAATCAATTGTGATAATTGTATAAATGTAAATGCTGATCTATATCATGGGGTAACGATTTTAGAAGATTCTTTGGGTTTTCTTCGACATATTCAAAGAGTGATTAGGTCTTCAAAACCATATTTTTTTGATAAATATTTAGATGATAATACATTAAATGATTTAAATAAGTTTTTGAGAATCTATTTAACGTACACTGCTGAGAGACAAATGAAGTCGATCAAGTTTTTAGATTTGGTTAATTAAAGTAATTGTTCACATAGGTCTGTGAAATTATTGCTAGTAATATCTGGTTTATATTCGGATTCATCGTAAGGTAGATCGTATCTGTTGACATATGCAGCTCTAAATCCACTGTGACGAGCTCCTAAGATGTCAAATGAATGGGATGCAACCATCATAATATTGCCTGGTTCAAGGTTTAATGATTTACATGCATATCTGTATACAGAGGGATGAGGTTTAAATTGTCCCACTGTTTGGGCCGACAAAATAGAGTGAAAATCCATTTGGATTCTATTTTTCGCTAAATATTCTAAATAATGTTGTTCACCGTTAGATAGTATAACTAAATTAAATTTTTCAGACAGCTGATTTAATCCATCTATAGCATCTTTAAATGGTGACAAAAAGTTGTATGCATCCATGAATTCATCGATTTGTTCGTAAGTAAAGTCTACTTTTAAAGTTCTTAATGTATACAAAAGTGCCTTTCTTTTAACTGGAAGATACCCACTGTGGCCTAGCATTAGTAAGTTATCTTGATATTGTTCTATTCTTTGTCTCTGCCTCCATATTGCCCAAACATCATCTCCTGTAATGTTTTCAGGGGCAGCACATTTTTTAAGCAGCTGATTTAAAGGAGGTATCAAGCTACCTGCTAAATCTAGAACTGTTCCAAAAATATCAAAAGTTAGAGTATTTACTTGTTTAATAGGATTAGTCATTTGCTGGAAATAGATGTTTAGTTTTATTAACGAAGTATACCAAAGAAAGCATTACAGGGACTTCTACTAAAACTCCTACTACCGTTGCTAAAGCAGCACCGGAATTTAATCCAAATAAAGATATAGCAACAGCAACGGCTAATTCGAAGAAATTTGATGTACCTATTAAACATGCAGGTGCTGCGATTTCATGCTTAAGACGTATAAAGCGCGCTGTAACATAGGCAATAGCAAAAATACCGTATGTTTGTATCAGTAAAGGTATTGCTATCAATCCTATTATTGCTGGTTGATCTATTATTACAGTAGCTTGAAATCCGAAAAGTAAAACTACAGTTGATAACAATCCTAGAATAGACCACGGCTTAATCAAATTTAAAAAACTGTTTAATGTGATTCTAGACTTTTTACCTACTAAAATTTGACGAGTCATAATTCCTGCTAACAAAGGTAACAAAACATACAAAAGTACAGAAATTATTAATGTGTCCCACGGTAATTCTAATTTTTTATCAGCAAATTCATTACTCATTCCTAGCAATAATCCAGCTATAGGAACGAATGCAAATATCATGATTAAATCGTTAATTGATACTTGAACTAATGTGTAATTGGGATCTCCTTTTGTTAATTGACTCCAAACAAATACCATTGCAGTACATGGTGCTACACCTAAAAGGATCATTCCAGCAATATACTCTGTTGATTTTGTGTCATCAATTAATCTATCAAATCCCGGTATTTCATAAATCACTTCAAAGAATAATATTCCTAGAGCAGCCATTGTAAACGGCTTGATTAACCAGTTGACAATGATAGTAAGTATTAACCCTTTGGGTTTATTTCCAATTTCTTTTACAGAAGTGAAATCTATTTGTACCATCATGGGATAAATCATTATCCATATGAAAATAGCTACAATTAGATTGACATTTGCGAACTCAATGTCTGCGATGGTTTCAAAAAATTCTGGAAACCAGTTCCCTAAAATCACTCCTCCTGCAATCGATAATCCTACCCAGAAAGTTAAATATTTTTCAAATATTCCCATTGACACCTCAAAGCTTCAGTTTTTTCTATTAGGTAAACCCAATATAAATCAAGAAATACTTTTAGTTTTTCAGACTTGCATGGCATCTGAATAATTACTATTGGTAAGAATAAATCGATATTAATTGACAGACCCAGAATAAATGTTAATAAAACATTAATGTTGTGTAATTGTTAGATTATAAAAAATAGTCCAATTTTTGAATAATATTTTTCCATTGCTTCTATTGTCCCTAATAAGCAATATGCTATTTTTCGAATCTATCGGATTTTTAATTTGGTAAATTAAATCCATTGCATTGTTTTTATTTTTGTTTTATTTATAATGGACTTGTTCGTACTAGGTGCTCTTAAGAGAGAATAGGGAAGATGGTGAAATTCCATCACGGTCGCGCCACTGTAATTGATTTATCATAAGTCAGGAGACCTGCCTAGTATCGTTATCAAACTCTTCGCGTTCAAGAGTGTCAGATTTATATCTTACTCTTTTGAGAGTAAGGTATGTCATGAAAAGATTAATATACGAAAAACAGAATAGACTGATATTTTTTAGTGTTGCTCTATTAATTTCCAGTTTTTTTATTTTTATTATTTCTTTGTCTTCTGGTGTCTACAACATCGACTTGGCAGATGTTTTTTCAGTGCTTTTTTTAAATTCTCAACAAGATTCTTTAAATCAATCTATTGTTTTGGATATCAGATTACCTAGAATAATTTTATCTTTTTGTGTGGGGATTGCTTTAGCTGTTTCGGGAGCAGTAATGCAAGGATTGTTTAGGAATCCATTGGCTGATCCTGCTATTTTAGGAGTGTCTGCAGGAGCAGCTCTTGGTGCAGTGATCCCAATCTCTTTAGCCATTCATTCAATACATGTTTTGATAGTGCCAATATTCTCTTTTACAGGAGGATTAATTGCTTCAGGATTAGTATATTTGATTTACCTAGCAACAGGGAAAAAATATAGTGCGGTTCTTTTATTGGCTGGGATTGCTATTGGTACATTTTTAAACTCTTTGATTACCTTAACTGTTTATTTGAGTGGGAATCCTTTTCAAATGAAAGCTATATTCGTGTGGTTGATCGGCGGTTTTGAAGCAACTAGATGGGACCATGTATTTATATGTTTACCAGTCGTGATTTTATGTACGGCATTTTTAACAATTAAATCTAAAGATATTAATCCCATAATGATTAGTGATGAGTATGCTGCATCTTTAGGAATCAATGTTAAAAGAACATTTTTAATCTGTTTGATTTTTGCCACTTTGGCTACGTCGGTAGCAGTATCGGTAAGCGGTATATTAGCTTTTGTAGGACTTGTGATTCCTCATGTTGTTAGGTTGTTTTTAGGAAGTGATAATAGGTTAGTGATACCTGTTTCCGCTTTGACAGGAGGATTTTTTATTTTATCTATGGATTACTTAGTAAGAATGTTTTTTTCTTCTACTGATTTTAGAGTTGGGGTATTGATGAGTTTGATTGGGGGGCCATTTTTCATATTTTTGATTTTTAAAAACAATTTCAATTTAAGGAGAAGAAATGAAATTTAATAAAATGTTTATGACAATATTTATGCTGGTTGTTGTAACAATTGGAGCGTGTTCTTCAGATCGAGAAGTAATGTCGCCTCAACAACCTGCACCTGCACCAACTGCTGCACCTGCAATAGCTACTGCTCCTCCCCCTTCAGCACCCTTGGCTCCATCTCAGCCATCCGCTCCAGATCAACCAGCACCAGCAGCAGAGCCATCACTAACACCAACTAGTGAGCCAGTAACTGTATTACCAGTAGTAGAAAATAAAAAACAATCAGTCGGTTCTGAGTTCACAGAAGTATTGTCAAATATAGATGAGATTGTTGATCCTACTAATATTAATTGGCCAAGAATAATAAGTATAAATGGCGATGAAATAGTAATAAATGAAAAGCCTGAGAAAGTTTTAACAATTTCTTTAGGTCATGATGAAATTCTTTTTGGCATAAGTAACAAAGATCAAATAGTCGGAACTACTACTTTTGCACAAGACGATGGCAGTAATATTCAAGATAAATCTCTAGGTATGCCCACAGTTTCAACAGACCCTGAATCAATTATTGTATTGTCTCCCGATGTGGTATTTGCAGATCCATACGCTTCAGTAGATTTAATGGATTCATTAGAGGATTTTGGGATTACTGTAATTCAAACACAATTGAATAATGGGATTGAGGGAAGAAAAAATGATATTTGGTTAATGGCTTACATTACTGGAAACTTAGACCAAGCATCTGAATTAGTCTCTGATATTGATAGCAAAATAAACAAAATTAATGAATTTAGTAAAAATGAAGAAGTTCAAAAAAGGGTTTTAACTTTGTCTTGGTGGGATTCATATTGGACCGCAGGGACAGGCTCTACTGAAGATTCGATAATTACATTGGCTGGTGCAATCAATACAGCAGCAGAAAATGGGATCGAATCAAACACCACTATTGATAAAGAGAAACTCATTTCTATGAACCCTGAAGTAATTTTGATTACTCAATCAGTTAGTTGGGGAGGGCAGGACTTTTTTGATCAATTAATGTCAGACAACTCCTTGTCTTCAATTGATGCTATAAAAAATGAACAGGTTTTTATGGTTAATCCGAATTGGTGGGGAACTTTATCTTATTGGAATATTTTAGGATCAAAACAATTGATAGAAACATTATTGCCAGATGCTGATTTTGACTCGTTTGGAGACTTTTAAGTTTTGAAAATTCGCGTTGAAAACCTTAGTTTTTCTTATCACTCTAAACAAGTGATTAAGGATATTAATATGGAAATTTCTGATTTACCTACTGGGGTTGTTGGGCCAAATGGGTCTGGAAAAACTACGATATTGAAATTATTAGGAGGTTTATTGAAACCTCCTAATAACAAAGTTTTTATAGATGATAAAGATGTTAATACATTAAATTCAAATCAATTGTCCAAAATTTTTGCGTATGTTTCTCAAGATAATGAATACACTTTGGGTTTTAGCGTAGAAGAAATTATAGAAATGGGTCGATATCCATATTTGGGATCTTTTTCTTTCGTGAGCAAAAATGATCAATTGATAATAGATAAAACTATAGAAGTATTAGGGTTGGAAAAATTACGATCTTTTAATACAGATGAATTATCTTCCGGAGAGAAACAAAAGGTTCGTATTGCTAGAGCTTTAGTTCAAGAGCCCCAATTTATTTTATTAGATGAACCTACATCAAATTTAGATTTGGCTAATAAAATTTTAATTTTAGATGTATTAAAAAATATTTCAGACTTGGGAGTAGGGTTGTTAATTACTTCTCATGATTTGGAATTCATTAAACAAGCTTCTGATAATGCTTACATGATAAAAAATGGAGAGATTTTAAATAGAGGCTCTTCAAAAGATATTATTGTGAGAGAAAATATTAAACAATTGTTCGGATTAACAACTTTACCAGAATGGGTGTCTTGACAATACCCTACTGATATACCCGATTAATGATTTGACTTTTACATGCTCATTTATATACTCAATCAAAATATTTCAGAGGACAGAATATGAAAATTACTGACATTAGTATCTATGCTGGTGAGTATGCACAAACATCTAGAAGTAAAACTAATAAAAAATGGGTGTTTTTGAAAATGGAAACTGATGAAGGTTTTTACGGTTGGGGAGAAGTTGGAACCTCAGTAAATGTTTCAGAAAATTTTATGGCTACTGCGATTCGTGAAGTGACTCCACAATTAATTGGAGAAAACCCAATGGATATAGATAGATTATGGAATAAGATTTTCAGAATGTTTTCTTACATGGGGTCACGAGGGTTTACTACATCACTTGTCGCAGGTTTTGATATAGCTCTTTGGGATATTAAAGGTAAAGTTTCTGGTTTACCTGTTTATGACTTGTTAGGTGGAAGATATCGAGACCCTGTTAGATTGTATTGCAATTCTTGGTTTCATGGTTGTGCTACACCCGAAGATTATGCACAGGCTGCGAAGAAAAATTTACTGGAAAATGGTCATAATGCATGTAAGTTAGACCCGTTTTTAGAGATGGTTCCTTATCACACAATGTACCAAGATGGCTTTATTTCTCAAGCTGGGGAACAATTGGGTTATGACATTGTCGAAGCTGTCAGAGAAGTTGTTGGTCCTGATTTTGAGATTTTGATTGACGCTCATGGTCATTATAATGTTCCGAATGCAATTAGAATTTCTAATAATCTTTATGAAAGATTTAATATTGCTTGGTTTGAAGAACCTCTACCACCTGAAGGAATTAATGCACTGAAACAAGTTAAAGAAAATACTAATGCACCTATTTGTGTTGGTGAACGTTTGTATACTAGGGCTGATTTCATTCCAATTTTAGAAAATAATTTAGCTGATTTTATTATGCCCGATACAGTATGGACTGGAGGGATTTCAGAAGTTAAAAAAATAGCCACGATGGCTGAGCCATATTACATCCCTATCACTCCACATGTGATTCCTGGAGGTCCTATAGAATTAATTGCTGCCGCTCATGTTGTTAGTTCAGTTCCAAATTTTTATAAATTAGAGCATGCACATTATTTAATACCTGAACACAATAAAATGTTGGAAGAACCATATGTAATAAAAGATGGACATATTCATTTAAATAACAAACCTGGACTTGGATTTGAATTAGATGAATCAAAGTTGGAAAAAATAGGGTAGTTGATCTGTCTAAATAATGTGAATAAAGATTATTAAAATGAAAATCACAGACATAAAAATTTTCAAGATGGCAGCACCAACTTGGCATAAAGCAGGTACAAATAATTGGCTTTTTGTCAAAATCTACACAGATTCAGGAATTCATGGTGTAGGTGAGGGAAGTTTGCAATATAAGGATGCAGCGTTAGAGGCTGAAATATTAGATTTTGGAAAATTCTTAATAGGTAAAGATCCGTTTCAGATAGAGTTTATATGGAACTCTTTATATAGAAGAGTAACTTGGACTGGTGGAGCAGTGACTATGAGCGCAATCAGTGCTATTGATATTGCTTTATGGGATATAAAAGGAAAGGCGCTTGATGTACCTGTTTATGAACTCATGGGTGGGAAAGTAAGAGAAAAAATACCTGTTTACGCTAATGGATGGTTTGAAGGATTAACTACACCAAAAGAACATGCTAAAGCTGCAAAAGAAATTGTGAATTTGGGGTATAGATGTTTAAAGTTTTATCCTTTTACAGGTAAATACAGTATAGAAAATGAAAATTTAAATTATGGTGTTGAGTTAGTAAAAGCTGTTAGAGATTCTGTAGGTGAAAACATACAAATTGCAATAGATATAAGGGGAAGAGTAGATTACGGAAGTGCTTTAAAAGTTTTGGATAAGCTTAAACCTTTTAATATTTCTTGGGTTGAAGAGCCTGTTCAATTTGATAACGTAGATGTTTTAGGGAAATTATCACAAAAAACATCAATTCCTATTTCTACAGGGGAACAACTTTATAATAAATGGGAATATCAAAAACTTTTTGAACAAAAATCTATTTCTATAATACAACCTGATATTTGCCACGCTGGTGGACTTTCAGAATTAAAGAAGATTTCTGCTGCAGCCGAGACATATTATGTGAGTGTAGCTCCTCATAATTCAAATGGTCCTATTTCAACTATTTCAAGCCTTCATCTAGATATGAGTATTTCGAATTTATATAAACAAGAAATATTCGTAAGTTATCTTGAAGGGTATAAAAAAATACTTACTAATAATTTGATTATTGAAGATGGATTTGCATATCCTCCTCAAGGATCAGGATTAGGAACTGATATCAATGAAGTAGCTCTAAATGAATTTCCTATAGCTGATTATGTACCTGTCGAATCGGAACCATATACAGATTTTTTCTAAAATATGCTTGGTGGAATGTGTCTCAGTTATACTATTAGCTCTTTCAGAAAGTCGACAATTTTATATGAGTAAGGATCTGATCGATTATTCTCTTATAATTAAATCTTCTTTAATTGTCACCCCTAATCCAGGTGTATTAGGAACTTTTATTTTTCCATCTATAACATCTAATGTTTCATTGAAAATATAAAATTTATTTTTGTAACTACTTAATGGAGGATCGTTTAGCATTTCACAAAATGGGGCATTCTCCCAACTTGACAATAAATGCATATGAGCAACAACTCCTATGTCTCCGCCTCCGTGATGTGGAACTATTTCTTTGTTATATTTTAGTGATAACTCTCCAATTTCTATTAAAGGAGTTATGCCACCTAACACCATTGATTCTGGTTGTAAAACATCATAGGAATTGTTTTCTATCATCTGATAAAAGTCAGCAACAACTGGATTGTTTTCTCCCCCCGCAATTTTTGTTTTATTCATAGCGACTAATTCTGATAATTCTTTATAGTTATATCTAGGTCTTGGTTCTTCTAACCAATAGCAACCTAAATCACTCATTGCTTCATTCATTTTTTTTGCTCTATCAAAATTCCATATTACCCCTGGTTGCCAAGGGTAGCTTGATTGTGCTTGATTAGCATCTACTAGAATTTCAATTTCACCTGAAGTTTTCTCAACAATTTTTTCAATTGTTTCGATATCTTTATCGGCTTCATTGTGATGAAGCCTAACTTTTATTACCTTCCAACCTTCTTTTTGAATAGATTTTGCCATTTCAGCTCTTTCATCTGGCTCTGATAAAATTACAAAGCTTGAATAAGGAATAAGGTAATCTTTTTTCCTTCCTAATATACTTGAAATAGATTTGTTCTCTATTTTTCCCTTTAAATCCCATAGAGCTATGTCTATACCAGCTAGTCCGTTGTAAGGAATATTTCTACATTGGTAGATTAGATACTTAAAATGGTCAATTACATCTACTGGATTTTTCCCCACTAAATATTCTTTTGCACTACTTAAAATACTTTTATCACATCCAGGACCAATTCCAATATCACCATTTTCCAATTCAATTTCTGTGAACTCAGTTCCACCAATAGTTGATTTGACAGTCCGACCAGGACTCCAAGCTGGCTCTACATCACCTAAATAATCTACTAATTTAGTTTTTGAAACTCTTAAGTCTTTAATTTTCATGTTTTCCTCTTTGATGGTCGAATTTTTGTGTCGCTGAGTTTCTCGAAAAGTTCCATTATGACCCAATATTCTTTATCAGCCCAACCTTTTGCTAAACCGGTAAGAAAAGGTTGTAAAGCCGATGAACCGAGGGATAACGGAACAGATAAATTTTGAGCCATCTCGTTGGCTAGTCTGACATCTTTTCCGATTGTATGCAGGCCTTGATTGGCAGTCTGACCTTCGGGTGGCTCAGGGTTGATTGTTGTAATTTTATCAACTAAACCTTTAAAGACTTTATTGTTTCCACTGCTGGCCCCAATTACTTCTTTAATAGTTTGCACTTTCAAGTCTGCTTTTACGCCGAGTACAAGAGCTTCCATAGTAGCGACCATATTGATTGCCGCAAGCATATTGTTGATTAGTTTTATAGACGCTCCAGTTCCATTTGGGCCTGTGTGAAATATTTGCTCTCCAAAAGTTTTAAGTACAGGCATTGCCTTTGAAAGAATATTTGGGTCTCCTCCAGCCATGATTGACAATGTGCCTTTCTCGCGTTGTTCAATTCCTCCGCTTACAGGTGCGTCTAGTACATTCACGTTTTTAGCTGATGCTTTTTCAACGATGGTGTGAACTACTTCTGGGCTAATAGTGCTTAGTTCTATATAAATATCGCCACTTTTTGTACTAGGGATCACTCCATCTACACCAAGAGCTACTTCTAGGCTAGCTTCATTGGAAGGTAAGCTAGCTAGCACTATATCGGATAATTCTGCCACCTCTCTAGGGGTACTGACAGTTTTAGCTCCGTATTGCTCAAGATCTTTCAAAGGTTGCTCCCGAATATCTGTAACTGTAAGTTCAAACCCTGACCTAGCAATGTTAATTGCCATTGGTTTTCCGATTCCACCAAGCCCTATAAATCCTATTTTCATATTGCCCTCCTAGAGAAATCCTTTCGTATGATAACCTCATATTAAGCACTTGTTGAATTTTATCCACTCCATTGCTTGGATCTGATCACACAAAGTGATTTGAAATACTAGATAAGGTACGGTTGGTCAGTTGATTTCAGAAATATTTTTTATAAAGTACAATTAACCGTCTGATTCGTAGCTAAAAATGACTATGCCCCTATAGCTCAGGAGGATAGAGCACCGGTTTCCTAAACCGGGTGCGCAGGTTCGAGTCCTGCTAGGGGCACCATGTTTTTTAGTCACGGGATTTACTGTGTTGTGGACCTGTGATTAGATTGAGTATATTTATCTACAGTTAATTTTTATAAAAGGATGGTATTCATTCTTCTTTGCTTATATATACTTCTAAGTCTGCTTCAGTAAAGTATCTGCCACGTTCTATAGTTATAGAATTAACCTGACCATACCTTACATATCTTCTGAGTGATTCAGGGTGTATTTTAAGTGTATGGGCTGCCTCTACCAAACCTATTAACTCAGTAGTGTGGCTACATTTCTCACACTTAATTTCTAATCTTTCATAATCCATTCCGTATCCTTTTACTGTTTAGTAGAGTTTTTAGAAGATGATATTGATGTTTTTGAAAATTAATAAAGAAGCAATTAGTTAATTACAAAACAATTGCTTCTTTTATTTTTACTAACTCTATTTAGCCACCACTTCTAAGCCGTGAGGGTCAGCTGCTGTAATAACTGATGCGTCAGTAATTCCAAATGGAATAGTTCTGTTGGAATCTTTCATTGAAGCTAGATCTTTTTCTTCCCAGGTGAAACTTTTGCAATCTTCACTAATAGTGAGGACAGCTACCCCAGGAGTTCTGTCAGCAGATTCGAGTGATCCGATCGCTGTTAATGGTTTATGTCCTCTTAAAGCTATGAACATTTTATTACCTACGATATCTGCCACGTCAGGCTTAGGGTCTGGACTGAAGTTGGTTGCCATAGATTGAGTTGCAACGACCTCATTGTTTTTTAAGTCTATGAAATTTACATCGTTACTTACTCGCATACTACTTACAGCATATAAATCTCCATTAGGGTCAGTACATGTCACTGCTCCATGAGTGTCTTCGCCAGGGAGTTCTATTTGTATAGGATCAGGAAATGTATTCTTGTTAGCATTACTTGCATCAAAAATATATAGGAAATCATCCCCACCTTTCGCCCCACTCTCTCCGTTAGTCATGATTTTGTCATTAGGTAAGCGAGCAACACCACAACCTATACCTGGGACTGTGTTTTTGTCATAGATCTTAGCGACAGTCATTGGTTTCTTAGCATCAGCTGAACCTACATCTACCACTAGAAGACCACCACCAGCCATGGTTATATATGCAAATTTACTGTCTTCAGTAAATTCTTGACAGATTGGTCGTGCTTCTGAAGTTCCTAATTCATTAGTAAATTGATCCAAAGATAATGTCTCTACTAAACTATATTCATTATTAGTGTAGTTGGTGTGAATTTTGTGTAGAAATCCTGACTCTCCTTTGGCACCAATATTTGCAACAATCACCATACTGTTATCTGGAGATGCTGTGGAAGCATGTGCATTGGTTGTTCCCCCTGCTCCATTGAAGCCTCCTACTGTATTAACACATCCAACTATGGTTCTGGTATCAATATTGATAAAGAAAGTGTCTCCAGATCCTACATTAGCTAAAATCATATGACTTGGTTTTGGACTACTGTAGTTGCTTAGTACCATGTGAGGTTTTTTGGGAGAGTTACACCCTGCTTCAGATGCAGCGATAGCTAGATCAATTATTTCAGGTGCAGCAGTGCTTGCATTGTCAGATATAGCTTTTCCGTCCCAAATGTAAATTAATCCACCAAAATCAGCATTGGGGTCAGAACTGGTTCCTGATTGGTCAACTGCCCAAACTTCGAAAGAAGACAAGGTGCTTGAATTTTTAACATTTGATATTTCTTCAGAATTTTCGTTTTGTGAATCTTGACATGCAACTGCAAACATGAGGCTCACTGACATAATTAATCCCAATAACAATCTAATTTTCATTTTTACTCCTTAGTAGACTTTGATTATTTTTTTCAAAAAAAAAAGACCTCCGACTGGAGGTCTTAATAGACGTTGTAGTTTTATGATGTATTGCTACAAGTCAATAGACCTCATTTCATCTGGACAGCAACAAATACAGCAAGTATTAAAGTTTTGAATTTTGCTAGTACAAATAAAAATGGGTCTCATGTCTTTGTTAAGTAATCCTTAATTAATCATAAAATCTTGAAGCAAACATGCTAATTGATCAGGGATTTATTGTCAATTTACGTAAAAGTATGTAAATTAATAAAATTTACTTAGTAAAATCGTCATATTTTTTTTCAGAAATATCCAAAATGTTTTGAAAATCTTCTTCTAAAATATATCGCTCATCTATTAATTTTTGTGTGGCATTTTTTACCTTGTTCATATAAATGATTTTGCTATCGTACAGACTTTCAATTGATGGTCTTGAATCACCTGTTTTTGCTTTTTCAACCTCTGTTGCAGGTAGAGGGACTGTCCATCCAGCCAATCCTCCTGTTATCCCAATTAGAAGTCCATCATTCCCAATTGAAGGATGTCTAGTGTTCCAACCAGTGTTTGTAGAAACTGGCACACTAATATCTGGAAGACGGATTCCTGCAATTTCATTTAATGTTTCGTCAACATCAGAAACGAATGCTGGATAAGTTTCGCCTTGTTCAGGAGGCAGTTTAGTAGTTCTACCTAAATGTTGTTCATCTCCGTAATCTAGTCTAATAGGATTTAATAAACTGTCTGGAAGTCTGATGCCAGGAATAGTTGAAAATTTTTGTATCACATTTTTTGTTTCAATAGCAGACCCATCATCATGTCTTGGGTGACTACTTGGAGGAGGAGTGTTTTTACCTTTTATCCAGTCATTCATATTAGATAAACAACCTCTCAATATAGGGGTTTGATTTACCGCATTAAATGGGAGATTTCCTCTGATAGAGTCGGCTTCTCTGAAGGTCTCTAGAGGGTATTTTCCAGAACCATGTTGAGTACCTGAAAAATGATAGCGCCTTACATTTTCATGTTCTTTTGCGTCACTATTATCTTGTAGGTTACTGTGAATTAATCCAGCGTCTCCTCTCCAGTACTCAGCAGAACTATTTGTAAACATGATTTTAGGGATATTGTTTTGTTCAATCATCTTATCTAATAATCCTCCGGATTTTCCACTTACCGGATCATCTTGATTTGTGTCTGTGAAAGGGAAAAGTTCCGGGATAATGTAACAAACATCTTTGGATGGTTGCCCAAATCTTAGATTGAATTCGCCACGCATACCACCTCCAACGTGTGCAATTATCCCGTCCATGGCTTGTCTAGATGCCTCATCAACATTCATTCCTGTGTGAATGTATTGTCGAAGAAATCTCCCGCTTTGAGAATTTCCGTAAGATATAGCGTGATCAATTTTACCTTCAAGAAAATTACCATCATCTTTTGAAGCATATTTTATGAATGAACAAATGTCTCTGACAGCAGCGAATCCAAGGCCAACAATACGACTACCTTTTGTCGTATATACCAATTTATATATACGACCTAATTCAAATCCTCCTTTAAGGCTTACATGAGATGCGTCGGGCTCAATTTCAGAATCTTCCACTCTAACTAGAGACCATTTATTTCTTTCAATAATTTGATGGCTTCCATTTGGGTGGTCTTGAACCATTAACTCTGCTTGAAGTTCAGTTTCATCATTAGCTGGGTTTTTTAAGTGATACCTATCAGCTAAAGGAAAGACAGAAGTTTCAACATTAGCTTGATACTGGTTCATTACTTTTCCTGTTAATTGTTCCCCATTAGAATATGCTTCGGGGACAGAAAGGCCTATTAACCCTGGTATATCTGGGACATCAGCTTGCCATCCACAAAACATCAATGTATATCCTTCCCGCATTAAAAATCCGTTGCCGGATTCTATAGGGGAACTTGGATCATATTGCCTATCAGAACTATTAAACCCAGTCAGGATTGTTTTATTACCTCTATTCACGATATCTAGAAACATTGTTCCATTTCCATTATCAGGTTTTGAGGGAGTTAGCATGACAAAATCTGCAGAAAACTCTACTTTACCATCGGCATTTCTAGGTGCTAATTTAAGATCCACTATTCTTTCGTTAGATTCTGAAAATGGGTCAACCTCAAAGTAAACTATTCCTTTAATTTCCTCATAAGTACCTATTTCACCGTATGTTTTTCCTTTTTCTAGGAGTACTCTACTTTCTATTTCTAAGCGACTTACTGTCATTTTTCACCTCCCCAAATTTAATGTGATTCTACCATTCCGGTAAATTTATCTAATATTTCATTTAGGATTAAAATTTTGGTTATAATTCCCACATATATTTGAATGGAGATGCTATGACTGATGCAAATGAGCACGAAAACCTGACTGACGGATTTAATTTAGTAATAGATGCTTTGAAATTAAATGATATTAATACTATCTATAACGTACCAGGCATTCCTATTACTGATTTGGGGCGTATGATGCAAGCTTCAGGAATGAGAGTATTGTCATTTCGTCATGAACAAAATGCTGGTTATGCAGCAGCAACAGCGGGGTTTTTGACTAAAAAACCTGGTGTTTGTATGACTGTGTCTGCGCCAGGCTTTTTAAATGGATTAACTGCATTGGCTCATGCTACTACTAATTGTTTTCCTATGATTATGATTAGCGGATCTTCAGAAAGAGAAATAGTTGATTTGCAACAAGGTGATTATGAGGAAATGGATCAGCTCGCTATAGCAAAACCTCTTTGTAAGGCAGCATATAGAATTCTTAATGTAGAGGATATTGGAATAGGAATAGCTAGAGCTATTCGTGCAGCATTATCAGGAAGACCTGGTGGAGTGTATTTAGATATGCCTGCAAAATTATTGCCTCAAGTTATGAATGCTAAAGAAGGCGAACAATCTTTAGTGAAAGTTATTGATGCTGCTCCTAAACAAATTCCTTCTCAAGAATCTATTGAAAGAGCTTGTGAAATTTTAAAATCAGCCGAAAAACCATTAATTATTTTAGGTAAAGGTGCTGCTTATTCTCAGTCTGATACAGAGATTAAAGAATTAATAGAAAAGACTGGCATTCCATATTTACCTATGAGTATGGCTAAGGGGATTTTGCCAGATGTTCATCTCCAATCAGCATCGGCTGCAAGATCACTTGTTTTAAAAGAAGCAGATGTTGTAATGGTTATAGGTGCAAGAATCAATTGGTTACTTTCTCACGGAAAAGGTAAAACTTGGGGTGAAAATGATAAAAAATTTATACAGATTGATATAGACCCAAAAGAAATCGATAGTAATGTTCCAATAGCTGCACCAGTAATAGGAGATATTCAATCTTGCATCAATGCGATTTTAGAAAAAATTGATGATACTTGGGTTTATCCTCCTACTGAATGGACAAATTCCATTAGGGAAAAAGTAGAAACAAATATAGCAAGAATGGCGCCAAGACTTGAAAACCAAAATAATCCAATGGATTTTCATGGTGCTTTAGGTGTTTTGAGGAATGTGATTAAAGATAGACCCGAAGCTATATTGGTTAACGAAGGAGCTAACACTTTAGATTTTACTCGCTCTATTATAGACATGTATCAGCCTAGAAAAAGAATAGATGTTGGTACTTGGGGAGTGATGGGGATAGGGATGGGTTCTGCAATCGCATCTACAGTTGAAACAGGAAATTCTGTTTTGGCAATAGAAGGCGATAGTGCATTTGGTTTTTCTGCCATGGAAATTGAAACTATATGTAGATACAAATTACCTGTATGTGTAGTGGTATTTAATAATGGTGGAATATATCGGGGAGTTGATGTGAACCCCACAGAAGGTGAGGACGTTGCAACAACGGTATTTGTAAAAGATTCAAGGTATGACAAGTTGATTGAAGCTTTTGGAGGGGTAGGGGTTAATGTCTCATCTCCAACTGAATTGAAGTCAGCGGTTGATGAAGCTATGAATTCTGGAACTCCAACTTTAATTAATGCAGTCATAGATAGTTCGGCTGGCACAGAGAGTGGACGAATAGGGAACCTTAACCCTCAAAGTTTAGTAAAGAAAGGCAAATAAACAAAATTATTGCTGAAGAATCATTTGACAGATTCTTGGGAAAAACTATGTAAAGGTATCTTATAGGTCGTAACCTGTAATTTGTGAAATCAAATGGCATTGTAAATTACATTGGTGCTTTTGGATCCACGCATAAATTTTGTTAAATATGTTCAATGATTTGAATTAGATTTCCACAAGTGTCATTAAATACTGCAATTTTTACAGGGCCTATTTCGGTTGGTTCTACATTAAAATTAATTCCCTGATTTATGAGGCGCTTAAATTCTGTATCAACACTATCAACTTCTAATTGTGTATATGGAATTCCGGCTTCCATTAATGATTCTTGATAAAATTTAGAGGGTTCAAAATTGTTAGGTGATGGCTCTAATAGAATTTCTGGGCCATCAGGCCATTCAGGTGAAACTAGTGTTAGCCACCTATCAGAATTTCCTACAGGTACATCTTTGTTTAAAATAAACCCTAATTTTTCAGTATAAAATTTTAACGCTTTATCTTGATCGAGTACTGGAATGCTAACTAGATTTATTTTCAAGTTTTCTTCCTTAATACTAAATAATTAATCAAATGCAGATAATACTTCTTCATCGAGTTCTTGAAGAGATTCTGAATTACTTGGCCTAGGTGAAAACATAATTTCATCTACTCCAGCTTCAATGAATTCTCCGACTCGATCAATGATGTAATTAGCATTACCTGCAACAGTTCCCGATCCAACTTTACTGATAAATTCATCAGTTTCAGCTTTATTATTAGATAATTTTGTAGGCATTGAAATAGTGTATGTGATTTCAGAAGGGTCTCTACCTACATCCTCACAGTGTTGTTTGATTACATTAACTTTATGGTTGTATAACTCTAGTGACATTCCACCCATTGCTTCGTTTTCAGGTTTTCCAACTGCAAAGCCATCTAGATTCCATACGTCTCCATATTTTGCTAAGGTTCTTAAAGTTCTCTTTTCTCCCATTCCGCCTACCATAATAGGAATGTGTGGTTTTTGAACTGAACCGGGAGAAAGAGGTGCTTTATCTAGTTTGTAGAATTTTCCATCAAAATTCACTGGTTCTGTGGCTGTAAATAATTCGCGAATTAATTTACAGGATTCTTCAAATCTATTTGATCGTTCTCCTAGAGAATAAAAATCCCACCCATAAGCTTCGTGTTCTCTTTGAAACCATGCTGCTCCAACACTTAAAACAAATCGTCCATTAGAAATTTGATCAATTGTTGTAGCCATTTTGGCAACTAATCCAGGGTTTCTGTAAGTATTACCATTCACCATATGACCCATTCTTAGTGTATTTGTCATTCCAGCTACAGCAGCTAATAAAGTCCAAGACTCAAAAATAGGTTGATCTTCAGCACCTTTCCATGCGGCTGGTGGGATAAAATGGTCCGGAAACCAAATGCTGCTCCATCTTCCAGAATCCATTGTTTTCATCGCTCCTTGGATTTCTTCCCAAGTAGTTGTGTAACTTGAAACTGATGCACCAAATTTCATTTTTATCTCCTAGAAACTTTATTCAAAAGAAGAGTACACGATATTCCTTAATTTATGCCACAAATCATATGAAGTGAATGGAGTTAATTGACTGAAAAACGCAACTGTCATGTTCTTTGAAGGATCAACCCAAAAAAATGTACTTCCTTTTCCTACCCAAGCTAATTCACCTTTGCTTCCTAAGTTTTGAGATTTCTCTGGATCAGTTAGGATGCTAAATCCTAATCCGAATTCATATCCCGTCAAGTTTATTATGCCTAATGATCCCATATCTGTTTTTTCAAATTTCGGGAGATGACTTGTATGGCTTTGAGAAATCAATGAGAAGGTGTTGTCTGAAATAAAATGATGATTTCTGTAATTACCTCTGTATAAAATCATGTTAGCAAATTTCAAATAATCATCTACACTGCTAATTAGGCCTCCACCACCAGAATTGAAATTTGGATTTAATTGCAGTGGGTCAGAATTGTATTTTTGGTCTAATATGGGCTCTCCTTTTGCATTGAAATCATACATTGATGCTATTCGAGAATAATTAGATTTATCTAGATGAAAAGAAGTGTCAGTCATATCTAACTTCTGAAAAATTTCTTCATCTAGGAACTCACCTAATGTTTTATTAGTAATTTTTTGGATAATAAAGCCTAGTACATCAGTGGAAACGGAATAATTCCATTTAGTACCTGGTTCAAATAAAAGAGGTGTTTTAGATAAAATATTAATTAGTGATTCTAGACTTTTATGAAAACTACCAATCGTATTGTCTCTGTAAAACTGATCAATCGAATTGTTTTCCATGAATGAATATGTGAATCCAGATGTATGTCTCAATAAATCTAAAATTGTAATTTCATTGATAGCAGGAATAGTGTTTAAATCTCCTGGAATAATTTCTTTCAGAACATTCATGTTTGCCATTTTAGGTATGAATTCTGAAATTTTATCTTCTAAAGAAATTAGTCCTCGATCAACTAAAATCATGAAACCAAAACTGACTATAGGTTTAGTCATTGAATGAATTTGAAATAATGTAGAACGATCCATCAAGATTTCTTTTTCACGATTTTGGAATCCAAACTTTGAAAAATGGAATTCTGATCCATCTATATGAAGAGCGAAGTTTGCCCCTACTAATTTTTTAGAATCAAAAAATTCTTTTTGAATTTTTTGGTCTATTGAAGACAAATTCATTGTGATGGAGGTTTAGTAGTTATTCTTAATGTTAAATACCCTAAGACTCCTGCAAATAATGAGGCTATTAAAACTCCTAGCCTTACTGATGTTTGGTATTCAGGATCAGTGAAAGCTAAACTTCCAATAAACAAGCTCATTGTAAATCCAATTCCCGTTACTATAGAAAGACCATAATACTGAGCCCAAGAAACGTCCGAAGGTAATTTACAGATCCTCAATAGACTTCCTATATATGTAAATAACATTACTCCTATTTGTTTACCAAAAAACAGTCCTAATATGATACCTAAAGTTACAGGGTCCCAAAGGAGATTTAATTTCATTCCAGAAAATGAAACTCCAGCATTTGCAAAAGCAAAAATAGGCAAAATCATGAAGTTTACCCAGGGTTCTATTGAATGTTCAAGCTTATATAAAGGTGAGTGATCTGAGGAGTTTTTAGCGTTAATAGGTATAAATTGTGCTAATACTACACCTGCTAAGCTTGCATGTATTCCCGATTTTAGTACAAAAACCCATAATAAAATTCCTACAAGAACATAAGGCGATAATTTGGTGATTTTCCTGTTGTTTAAAATTAATAAGGTTGCTGTAGATAGAGCAGCAAAAACTAAGTAAGTTATTGATAAGTCAGACGTATAGAAGGATGCAATAATTATTATTGCCATCAGATCATCAATTATTGCTACGGCTACTAATGTGACTTTTAAAGAAATTGGGACTCTGTTACCTAATAATGTTACGACTCCTAATGCAAAAGCAATATCTGTTGCGGTGGGGATGGCCCATCCATTAGTAGTCACTTCATTTCCAAAATTTAAGCCGATATAAATTATTGCAGGTATGGTAATGCCGCCTATTGCAGCTACAGTAGGCAAGCTAAATTGTTCTCTTGTGGAAAGGTGACCTTGAACCAATTCTCGTTTGATTTCTAATCCAACCAAAAGAAAAAATATAGCCATTAGGCCGTCATTAATCCAATGGTGTAAGTCCTTGTCTACCGCAAAGTTAGATATATTAATGCTTACAGAAGTGTGTAAAAGTTTTGCGTATGAATCGCTTAAAAATGAATTTTCAACGAGTATTGCTGCAATTGCGGCTGCAAGTAATAAAATCCCTGCTGCCGATTTTAATTGGAAAAATTTACTAATTATCTGTATGGGCATTTTTTGTCTCAAGTTTGAAATGATAAGTGTTACTTATAATAACGTAAAATTTTAATTCTAGAATCTATTTTTAGTTAAAAAAAACCACGTATAATTTGAAAACCTTTTGCTGTGGAGATTTCATGACTTGGTTGATTTTTAGTTTTCTTAGTGCGTTTACATTTTCTCTTGTCACTGTACTGGATAAAGTGATTATTACTAAGCATGTTTCTAGTGCGAAAGTTTTTATACTGGGATTGGGAATTACTCAAACAGCAATGGGGTTTTATCTTTTTCCTTGGTTAATAAGCCATTATCCTTTGATTCCATCGCTGATTGCACTTGTTTCAGGAATTGTTTGTGCTATTTATTTAATAATTATGTTTATGGCTATGGAATCTCAGGATGTTTCAAGGTTAATACCTGTAGTTTCGACTTACCCGATATTTGTAGCATTTCTTTCTTACGCTTTTTTAGGTGAATCCATTGGGTTATATATTTGGCTTAGTATTATTTTGACAGTTTCAGGAGCTGTAATGGTGTCATTGGGTCCTTCTCAATCAGGTAGAGCTTCCACGAGTATCCGGCTAATGATTTTATTGTTTTTTGGAAGTTTGTGTTTTGGGTTAAGTCAGTTTTTGGCAAAGATAATCGTCGATGATATGGAATTATGGCCTCAATTTATGCTTAGAAGTTTAGGTGTAGGAATAGCATCATCTTTTGTGATTTTTTTTCCGGGAGTCAAAAAAGGCTTTATTCAATTAGTAAAAACTCCCAAATCTTTTTTCTTGTTTTTTTTCACTGAAGGAATCCTAGCTTTTGCTGCGATAGCATTTTTTTATTTCGCAATTTATGCTGGTGAAGTTTACTTAGTATCTACAGTAATGAGTAGTAGGCCGGTATTTGTATTTTTTCTTGGCATAATTTTAAGTTTACCTTTCATAAAAATTCTGTCTGAGAGATTAGAAGGTAAAGCTCTTTATGTGAGAGCTATTGGTACATTTATGACAGTTGCTGGTGTAAGCGGAATTGCTTTACTGTAAAATTTCCATAGATTATTTTTGAGGAATTGATGGACTGGTTTTTCTATAGCTTAACGACTTCTATTTTGATATCTGTAATTACTGTGTTTAGTAAGGTCATAATTACTAAACATGTCAACATACCATTTGTTTATATATTTGCTATAGGTGTAATTCATATACTCCATCACATATTTGTTTTGCCATGGTTGATAGGAGCCGATTATCCATTCATACCATCGGTGATAGCTTTTTTAAGTGGAGTTAGCATGGCTGTTTACGTCATGATTCAGTTTGTGGCTATGAAATATTTTGATATGTCTAGATTGGTTCCTGTATTAACAACTTATCCGATTTTTGTCGCTATATTGTCACAATTGTTTTTGGGTGAAAATATTGCGTTGTTTGCTTGGATAAGTATTTTGGTTGCTGTTTGTGGGGCTGGATTAGTTTCGTTTGGTCCATCTGAATCAGGAAAAGGCACTTTAACTATTCCCTTAACTCTATCTTTATTACTGGCTAGCTTCTTTTTTGCATTAGCTCAATTTTTAGTGAAATTTATTTCTGATGATATACAAATATGGCCACAGTCTTTAATTAGGTCTTTTGGTGAAATAAGTGTTCTTGGTGTTTTGGTATTTTTGCCAAAAGTTCGATCAGGATTTGTTGATCTTATAACAACACCTAAATCTCTTTTGTTATATTTGTTTGCAGAAGGATTTTTAGCTGGAATAACTCTTATATGTTTTTATTCTGCAATTTATGCAACAGATGTTTATTTGGTATCGGCAGTGTTGATCACTCGCCCGCTATTTGTTTTTGTATTGGGATTAATTATGAGCTTGCCTTTCTTTAATGTTCTGTCTGAAGGGACAAGAGGCAAATCGTTGATTTATAGATTACTTGGCACTATTTTAACTGTTTTAGGTGTAGGTGGAGTTATATTGTTATAGAATAAAAGTATAGTTTCATTCTTATAACAGGTAAATTTGAAAGAAAAAATTGTAATTAATTGGTTCAGAAATGATTTAAGAATTCAAGATAATTTATCTTTATTTCATGCTTCTAAATCTACTCCAGTTTTATGTCTTTATATTTATGATGAATCGTTTGTATCAGAATTTTTACCTGGATCTGCTAGCAAAGCTTGGCTCTATAGATCGTTAGTAGAATTAGACAAATCTTTAAATTATCACCTAAAAGTAATCATAGGTGATTCCAAAGATGTGTTTCAAAAACTATCTACCTGTTTTGAAGTGTCAGATGTTTTTTGCAATAAATCATATGAACCACAGCAAATTGAAAAAGATTCACAAATTCAAGATTATTTATCAGAAATTGGAATTAATTTTAATTCATACAACTCTTCTCTTCTTTGGGATACAGAAAAAATCCTAAAGGATGATGGTACTCCCTATAGAGTTTTTACGCCCTTTTATAAGAAAGGGTGTTTGGTTTCAGGTGATCCTAGGCCACCATTACCTGATTTGACTCCCAATGTTTTTCAAACAGAATTGATAATTTCAGAGCTAAGTGTTTTAAGTGAACTGATTGATGATGATTGGGATAAAAAAATAAAAAAAAATTGGGACGTTGGTGAATCTGCAGCTTTGAATCAATTAGATGGATTTTTGCAAAATGGAATCTATAACTACAAAGACGGCAGAAATTTCCCTGATAATTTGAATGTGTCCAGATTGTCCCCTCATCTTCATTTTGGAGAAATTTCACCAAATCAAATCTGGTATGCAATTAATGAAAATAATAATGAAAAAAATGTAAGTCATTTTAAAAGTGAATTGGGATGGAGAGAATTTTCAAATAATTTGTTGTACTTTAACCCGGATTTTCCTACTAAAAACTTTCAACAAAAATTTGATAATTTTCCATGGGAATTTGATCCTGAAACTGTCAACTCTTGGAAAAATGGGACTACAGGCATACCTATAGTTGATGCTGGAATGAGAGAACTTTCTGAGACTGGTTATATGCATAATCGAC
>QCNV01000015.1 GCA_003213095.1 SAR202 cluster bacterium AG-426-M11
CTAATTTCATTAATTCAAAACCCGAAAACAAATTCATATCAAAAGTAGACATAAAATCTTTTGTAGATGTTTTTTCAATATTTTCTCTAGATTTAGTACCGCCAACATTATTAATTAATATATCAATTTCACCCATTTCTTTTACAAAATATTGATACATAGGATTTATAGTTTCTAACTCAGACACATCACATACATACTTGAAAGAATTCACTCCATAAGTTTCTATCTCATTAGTTACCAACTCTAAAGTTTCTTCAGATCTCCCACATATAGCAACATTTACTCCTTCTTTTGCAAGATGAATAGCCGCAGCTTTTCCTAAGCCTCTACTTCCACCAGTGATAAGAGCATTTTTGTTTTTAATTTTCAAATCCATAAATCCACCTAATAATTTTTATTGACTATAGTCATACCATATCCTACTATTCAAAACCATGTTATTAGACCTTCATACTCACTCAACAGCTTCAGACGACTCTCGAGCCTCAATCGAACAATACATAAAGTGGATCCATATCCTCCGAAAAAAAGGTAACGAAATTGACGGCTTTGTAGTCACAGACCATAGACAATTTGATCACGATGTCAATTATGAATCTGTATCAAAGGAAAATGGAATCACAATACTCAAAGGTGCTGAGCTTGACACTGATACTGGTCATTTTTTAGTTTATGGAATCACAGAAAAAATCACTTCTATCATCAATTTTGCAGATGTAACTATGAGCGCACAAAAATTGGTTGATGTTTGTGACACTTATGGAGCTATAGCGTTTCCTGCACATCCCGGAAGAGCTGGAATAGGATTTGCACATTACCTAGATAACGGTGTCAAAGGATTTGAAACAGTGAAAACTGCAGAACTTCTGAACGGATCAAATAGACCCGGAGAAGGAGAAAAAGCGGAAGAACTGATACAATCAAAAGGGTATAATGCGACCGGTGGAAGTGATGCTCACATTGTAAGTGCAATAGGAACTTGCATGACTCTATTTGAAAGTAATATAACAAATGAAACAGAGCTTGTTACAGCACTTAGATCTGGCTCATTTGAAGCAGTAAGAATGGATAAAAAATAAGGATTTATAATGACTACAGATGAAGGAATTGTTTATGACCGTAGCCTATTAGGCAAAGAAAATGAAATTGGGACCTTTGAAGTTTCTCTAAAAATGATTACTGAATTTGCTAAATCAACGGGAGAAACTTACCCAAAGTATTTAGGTAATGATGCCAATATTCCAGTAGTTGCTCCACCAACAATTTGTAATTTATTTGTAGGGGGATCACGTCCTGATATCAAACTAGAATTTGGAGAGGTTAGTTTTTTTGCAGGTCAATCTATTGAATCAAAAGCAGATATTAAGCCTGGAGACAATTTAACTGCTACAACAAAACTTGATCATGTTTACTCCAAAACAGGCAGATCGGGAAAAATGGTCTTTGCAGTTTGGCAGACACAATTTAAAAATCAGAACAATGAGATCGTAGCTTTAGTTAACGAATCTTTCGTTACAAGGAATAAATAACATGAACAATACCCCTTTATATTTTGAGGATGTCGAATTTGGAGATGACATTGGGCCAATTATTAAAGAAGTTTCAGATCAGGCAGTAATTGATTTTGTAAGCATAAGAGAACCAGAAAGTGAACCATCTAGATTTACATCTAAGGAAGTAGCTCAATCTCAAGGTTTACCAGAAGCTATCGTCCCTGGCGCGATGAATATTGCTCTAATGTCACAATTATTAACAGGTTGGTCTGATAATGTCTCACTATTAAAACTAGATGTAGTATTTAGAAAAACTGTTCCACATAACACTCCCCTAAAATTTAGTGGCATTATCACTGATAAAGACGAAAGTGGATCAAACAATTTAGAATGCGACATAACAATGGAAAATGAAGAAGGCGTAAAACTAGTAATAGGAAATGCCTTGATTCATCTTCCAAATCGCCCTTAACAGAACTTATAATGTCAACTTCGATATCTTTTGAGAAGCAAGTATTGTCTAATGGATTACATGTGATCACTCATGTCGACAAATCTATCCCTGTGGCTGCTGTAAATCTTTGGTATCACGTAGGTTCAAAAAATGAAGAACCCGGAAAAACTGGATTTGCTCATTTATTTGAACATATCATGTTTGAAGGATCAAAAAATCATAATAAAGATTACTTTGAGCCACTCCAAAAAGTAGGAGCAAATATCAATGGGTCTACTTCAAATGATTCAACTAATTATTGGGAGGATATACCATCCAACTCTCTAGAGCTAGCATTATGGCTCGAATCAGACAGGATGGGCTTTTTACTCGACGCTCTTGACCAAAACCGTTTTGACCTACAACGAGAAGTAGTAAAAAACGAACGTAGGCAAAGCTACGAAAACAGACCATATGGGATGGCTTATTTATTATTACAAGAAGCTCTTTTTCCAGCTCCTCATCCATACAATTGGCCCGTAATAGGGTCTCAAGAAGACTTAAACTCTGCCAATTTGGATGATGTCAAAGAGTTTTTCAAAAAATACTACCACCCAAATAATGCTAGTTTGTCCATAGCTGGAGACATCAACCCTACAGATGCATTTAAATTAGCGGAAAAATATTTCGGAGATTTAGAACCCGGCCCTTCTGTTGACAGGCTATTATCTGTTAAACCGAATTTAAATGGAGATACCATTATAGAAATAGAAGATTCTGTGCAGTTGCCAAGATTATATTTAGCTTGGCCTACAGTACCTGATTTAACTGAATCTCAAGCCGCGCTAGATATATTATCCATTATTTTAGCTGGCGGACGAAGTTCCAGGTTAGAAAAAAAACTTGTAATTGATTCTCAAATTGCTTACGACATCAGCGCATACCATAATGGTCAGGAAATTTGTGGCGAATTTCATATTATTGCCACTGGTAAACCAGAAGAATCTTTAAACAAAATCAAACTACAAATCATTTCAGAGATACAAGACATAAGTAATAAACCTCCATCTAAAAAAGAAATGGAACGGTCAATTAATAACATTGAAACTATGCACATTAGACAATTAGAAAAAATAGGAGGATTTGGAGGAAAAGCTGATCAATTAAATTATTATAATGTCATGAAAGGTGACCCTGAATTCATTAATTTAGATATTGAAAGATATAAGAAAATTACTTCAGAGCAAATTTCTAATGTGGCCAAAATCTTAAATGAAAACAGAGTTTCTCTATCTATACTACCTAAACAAAATTTAACTATTTCTACTCCTATATCAGATAGGACTCTGATGCCCAAAACACAAAGCCGAATCGAATTTGTTCCACCAACTCCTCAAAGAATACAATTAAATCAAAACGTAGACATTGTGTTAGTTGAGAAACCTGATCTACCATTAGTTTCCATAGGACTTTTAACTCATTCTGGAGCGTCTTCAGACCCTGAAAACCTACCTGGGCTAGCTAGATTTTCATCTGAAATGTTCTCTGAGGGAACTATTAACCGTACCAGTGAAGAAATTTCTGAAGAGATAGAACATTTAGCTTTCAGGTTTAAAGATGATGTATCAAGAAACCACATCTTGTTCTCAATAAATGGCTTAAAAAATAATTTAAATAATGGAATGAATTTATTTTCAGATATTATTCAAAATCCTTTATTTCCCGAAAAAGAAACACAAAGATTGAGATCTGAAATTCTAGCGGATATCAGTAGCAGTCAAGATAACGCAAACAAAGTTGCTGCAACTGCAGCACGTGCAATACTTTTCGGGGGACAGAGTACCAAATACGGGCACCCTATCATCGGATCAACAAAATCTATTGAGAAAATAACACAAAAAGACTTTATTCATTTTAATGAAAATATTTATAACAAAAGTAAAGCTACCTTTATAGCAGTAGGAGACATAAATGATTCAGAAATACTCAAACAAATAGAATCCAATTTCTCTACTGACTTTTTCAATAATTCTGATCCTATTTCTTCTCCAGAGTTCGAAATTACAAAAACTAAAAACGGTGTAGGGGGAATTTACATTATTGATAGACCTGGCTCTGCACAATCAGTTATAAGAGCGGGGCATCTCACAATACCTAGACACCATAAAGACTACTATTCTTTAGCTTTTGCGAATTTTGTTCTTGGAGGTGAATACTCTAGTAGAGTGAATATGAATTTAAGGCAAGACAAAGGTTACAGTTATGGATTCTACTCTTCTATAGATTGGGGACAACATTCATCTCCATGGTTAATTAGAGGCAGTGTACAAACTGAAGTAACTTTCGAATCTGTCCAAGAAATATTATATGAAATTCATGGGATTCATGGTTCTAGGCCAATTTTAAATAAAGAATTTGAAGATTCTAAACAAGGTCTACTTAAAGGAATTCCTTCTCAATTTGAATCAAGTAATCAAATTCTAAATCAACTCATAAAATTAGTTCAATTCAATTTGCCTGATGATGATTTCTCAATAAGTATAGAAAAAATAGAATCTCTTTCATTAGAAGAAGTCAATTCAGCTTCAAAAAATCACTTTAAACCTGATGAAAGTGTAATTGTAATAGTGGGAGACAAAGAAAAATTTATTGATAAACTTAAAACTCTCAATCTTCCCTTACATGTAGTAGATATGTACGGTCAAAATATATAATCAAATGAATCAGAATAATTTAATTCCATTCCCCGGGGAATTTACCAAACTTGTAAAACTAACATTCGATGCATACAAGAAAAATTTTGGTGCATTTTTATCATTATCAATTATTCAAGCTGTACCGAATTTAATTATTTCTTTACTAATATTTTTCACTATCAGAAACGAAATCACAGTCTTGTTTATTAACATAGAAAATGCAGAAGAAGATGCTACTTTAATTTGGACTTTAATTTCAAATTTCTTATCCAAGAATTCAAGCTTTATAATAATAGCTCTACTCCCATTATTTTTAGTCAGTGGGATTTCTAGTCTCATTTGTAGTGGAGGAATCTTATTGGGAGCAGCTCAATTTTGTAGTAATGAAAAGGTCAGCGCTACAATTTGCCTAAATTACGTTTTTTCTAGAATTCATAAATTAATTGCTGCTAATTTACTAATGATATTACTGCTGATAATCCCAATCATTTTAATACTTTTTATCTTTGGAATACCAATATTTTTATTCTTAGCCATTCGATTATGGTTTGTAAATTCTTCCATAATGCTCGAAAACAAAAACGTGTTAGATTCAATTAACTACTCATGGGAATTGACACAACAAAGATGGTGGATCACATTTGGTACAGTATTTGGAATATTTTGTTTATCATATTTTTCTCAACAAATAATTTTTTCAATTATCAATTCGATTTTTTCCGTTACTTCAGTTAACAGCATATTATTAATTTCTTTAACTTCATTATTTTTTATCCCCTTAACAACAATTTCTACTGCTATTTATTTCATTGGGCTTAGAGAGTCCAAGCAAAATTAATTCAAATTTGCAATTTACATATATAAAAGTTTTATAATGCCACAAGCCTTAAAACTATAAGGAGAATAATTATGGGAAACAGATTAGAAAATAAAGTGGCTGTAGTCACTGGTGCTGGGAGAGGTATAGGGAGAGCTATCTCTAAACTACTTTCTGAAGAAGGAGCAAAGGTCATTGTGAATGACAAAGGATCTGAAGTAGATGGATCAGGAAGTTCAAAAGATCCTGCTGATTCAGTAGTAGAAGAAATTAACAACTCAGGTGGAGAAGCCATAGCTAATTACTTAGATGTCTCAGAAATGTCTGGGGGTGAAGGTCTGATACAGTCAGCGGTTGATAATTTTGGTCAAATAGACATCTTAGTCAATTCAGCTGGATCTCGAATAGATCGAATGATCTATCAAATGACTCCTCAAGATTTTGACAATGTAGTAAAAAACAACTCTAAGTCCGTATTTACTACTACAAAATATGCTGCGATTTTATTCAGGCAGCAAAAAAGTGGGAGAATAGTAAATCTAACTTCAGATTCTGGATTAGGAGATGTTGCTAGATCAAATTTCGCTGCAGCTTCTGAAGGTATTATTGGAGTAACTCGTACCACAGCAAAAGATTTAGGCAAATATGGGATTACAGCAAACGCAATTTCTCCCATAGCAAAAACTCGCTTATTCGCTGGACTTGTCGAAGAATACAATATTCCTGAAGTCTTTAGCCCCACAAGAGACGAACGCGCAGGAATAGGTCCAAGCCCAGAAATCCAAGAATGGCACGGAGATAATGAAATAGATGACCCTGAAAATGTGGCGCCGTTAGCTGTCTATTTGTGTACATATGCTTCACCAAACATTAACGGATACGTACTTGGGGCAAGAGGTGGTAGTTATTACGTCTATTCAAATCCTGAAATAGAAACTGTTGTCAACAAATGGGGGAATTTCAACATGGATGAAATGGATGTCCTGTTCCCTAAAATTATTGGAACTGGTTCTTAAAATTCAATTTTTATACGGAGAATTAAATGACTGATAGATTATTAAATAAAGTAGCTATAGTAACTGGAGCAGGAAGAGGTATAGGAAGAGAAGTAGCTTTATGGCTTGCTAGAGAAGGAGCAAGTGTTGTGGTGAACGACTTAGGAGTAGCAGTAGATGGCACAGGCGAATCAGATGCTCCTGCTGATCTTGTTGTTAAAGAAATTAAAGCTGAAGGTGGAAATGCAATTGCATCATTTGATTCAGTTGCTGATTTTGATAGTGCATCCAAAATAGTAAAAACAGCCGTAGAAAATTTTGGGGGAGTTGATATTTTATGCCATCCCGCAGGAATTTTAAGAGATAGAATGATATTCAACATGACAGAAGAAGAATGGGATGCAGTTTTACAAGTCCATCTATATGGGGCATTTAACATGGTTCGTAATGTAGTTCCTCATATGATCAAACAAAATTATGGACGAATAGTTTTATTCTCTTCTGGTTCTGGATTAGGAGCTTCTGGACAAGGAAACTATGCAGCCGCAAAAGAGGGAATGGTGGGTTTCACTAGAGCTATATCTAAAGAACTCGAACCTTATAACATTATGGTTAATGCTGTATATCCAGGTGGTTCCACTAGAATGACAGACACAGTACCTCAAAGCACTACAGATCTAAGACAACAACAAAGAGAGGCAGTTGGTCTTGACGTTCAAAGAGACAGGAGTCAACCACCTGAGGAATACAGAGATCCAGCAAACAACGCACCCAAAGTTGTATATTTATGTACTGAAGCGGCAGATGGAATTACAGGACAAGTCATCGGAACAAGTGGATGGGCATTGTCCCTTTATTCCCCGAGACATGTAATTAAAAGTATTCATAAAAATGGTAAATGGACATTGGATGAATTGGATGATTTAATACCAATTTCTTTGGCTGATGGACTAATTAATCCGGTTCCATTAGACACACCAAAATAATATAAACAAAAAAGGTTGTTACTCTGATTTCATGTGCTAAACTGACATTGTTAAAAATGCAAAAAACTACTTTTTTAATGTTCTAAACTATGAATTTTATTGATATAGCCATAATAGTTTTGATATTACTTTCCATGTACTGGGGAGTCAAAACTGGTCTCTTCGCAACAGGAATATACGTAGTCGGTCTTCTAGTGGGGTGGGCAATAGCAGGACAAGTAGCACCTATAGTCGGAGAAGTAGTAGATGACGAAAGATTAGATTCACTGATCACTACTCTATCTTACGTTTTTGTTGTAGGAGCTTCGATTGTTACTACTCGCTCTATACTAAAATTAATAAAGCCTGCTAGTACTATTATTGATTTACTAACTTTGGGATTAAATAGGTTAATAGGTGCAATTTTAGGGTTAATTTTAGGATTAGCAATTTCTTGTATTTTAATCTCAGGACTAGCTAGAATCACATACGACTTTACTGTAATTGAGGATATATCACAAAATATTGATCAAACCGAAATCATTGAAACAGAAGAAATCATTGCAACTATATATGGCACCCAATCTGATATTGAAAACGCATTACTTGAGTCCACTGCTGTTCCTATAATAATTTTTATTTTAGATTTAAATCCTATTGAAATCCCTGGAGATTTTTTGGCTACTATTGAAATTTTGGATTCAAAATTAGATGACTCTCAATAATACTGTCTCTCCTTCGATTCAATCTCCAGTATTAGTTTTAAACCAAAATTATCAACCCTTAAATATCTGCACTGCCCGCAGAGCAATGATATTAATGTGGAGAGGAAAAGCTGAAATAATTGTAGAAGGTGAATTTCAATTGCATAGTTCATCTAATGCTTATCCTATTCCCTCAGTAGTAAGATTAATTTACATGGTTAAGAAACCATTAGTAAATCGTCGACTTTCAAGACAAGCATTGTTCTACCGAGACAATTTCACTTGTCAATATTGTGGAAAATCCACAAAAAATTTGACTATAGATCATATTATCCCGCGAAGTAAGGGCGGCAAACACAAATGGGACAATGTAGTAAGCGCATGCATTTCCTGTAATCATCAAAAAGCTGAAAAATTATTAGAAGATTGTAAAATGCAGTTGATCTCTATTCCTACAGAACCAAAACCAAACCCATACTACATGTTTTACCACAGGAAATTAGAAGATGAATGGATGCCTTTTATTCCCTGGCGTTCTGCAAGCTAATTAAAATTATGCACTTTTAACATTAACATGTCTAAAGAAAGTCTAGGATTGATATTTAAATTCAAATTTTCTAGTGTTTCTGAAATCACATTTCCGGTTTGTAGAATTTGATTAAATGACAACTCATTTGACACCCTAATATAATCCTCGTGAAATTGATCATTTTCATAACCTGATTTTAACAACAATAAATCTCTTAAACATGCTAACCATAAATTAATTTCGTTAATAGTTTTAGGACGATTTCTTTGTATTTTAATGGAAATTTCTTGTGCAAAATCAAATTTTTCTATTAGTGAAAAATTGAAAATTTGTAAAAAATCTAACATTATTTGATTAACATAATTCATTTCTTCAGGATCATTCAACATTTTGATTGCCCAACCAATCCTTCCTTGAGATAATTTTGCAATATTTTGCAATATTTTTTCGTCGGGAACACTTCGGAAAGTACTCAAATATTCTACGATTTCACTTTCTTTAATAGGATCTAAATAAATAACCTGACATCTAGACCTAATAGTCTCTAAAACTGTATCAATATTTTTAGCTAGCAATATGATTTTTGTATCTTCGGGAGGTTCCTCCAAAGTCTTTAAAATAATGTTCGCTTGCTCAACTCGCATATGGTCAATTGACTTAAGAATAAAAACTCTGGAAGTCCCTTCAAAAGGTTTTCGGTTAGTTTTACTAATAAACGAATCCCTTAATTCATCTATTCCAGATACAGATGAATTTTGATCCGAAAAAATATCAATAACTGAAACATCAGTATGGTTATTAGATTCTATTCGTTTACAAGATTGACATTCTGAACAAGGTTTATTTTCACTAATGCAATTGAGTAGTTTAGCAATGTCTAACGCAAAAGTAGTTTTACCTACATTTTGCATTCCTATAATCAAATATGCATGAGACAATCTATCTGATAAATACGCCTTGTAAACTCCTTGAATTGCCTTTTTATGACCAAAAGTTGTCCAGTTCAAATAATTTCTTCCTTAGGGTTATAATGAATCATATTATCAATCTACTGATGGTTTAAACAATGTTAGACAATAAAAAAATTATAGGAACTGATTATCAATTAACATTTAGGATGATCCTAACAGCCTTTTTACTCTTATTAGCCTATATGGCTTTATTCAGCCTTTTGTTATTCACAGGAATACCAATATTTTTAGTTTTAATTTTTGGAGTGGGTATGGTATTTTTCCAATACTACATGTCTGACAAATTGGTTCTTAAAACTACTAGGGCTAAAGTCGTTTCTGCAGAAGAAGAACCATTCCTTCATCAAACAATAGAACAACTTTCCAATACAGCAGGGATACCAAAGCCTCGTAATATAGCAGTAATGGATATGGAAGCACCTAATGCATTTGCTACTGGCAGAAGCCCAAAACATGCCACAGTAGCTGTTACTACAGGGTTAATGAAAAAACTTACTAATGATGAATTAGAAGCTGTTCTAGGACACGAATTAGCACATATTAAAAACAGAGATGTCATGGTTATGACTTGGGCTAGTTTAATTGTAGTGATAGCTGGGTATCTCATGCAAATGCTTTTTTGGATGAGCCTATTTGGTGGTTTTGGTGGAAATAGACGTGAAGGTGGAGGGCAGGCAGCAGCAATGATGATGGCTGCCTATGTAGGAGTAATTATTATTTATTTTTTCAGTCAAATTTTAATCAGCACTCTATCTCGGTACAGAGAACTTGCGGCAGATAGAGATGGTTCAATTATTTGTGGCTCCCCTTCCAATCTAGCTTCTGCACTAAGAAAAATCAGTGGGCAAATAGCCTTAATTCCAGAAAAAGACTTAAGGCAAGTTGAACATGCAAATGCATTTTTCATCATCCCTGCCCTTCAAGGCAATGCTATTGCATCCTTAATGTCTAGTCATCCAAAAACTGAAATCAGGATCGAAAAATTAAACCAATTACAAAACAATTATTGGCAACTATTTAAATAATATGTCGTTTTTATCTTCATTTTTTAAATCAAAAAAAAATGACATGGACATACTGCAAAGCATTCTTCGTATTGAAAATATAAACATCAATCAAAAAACTAATGAAGTATTGTTTTCATCTGCAATATTACTATCTCCGTCAGATCATGATTTTTTTAAAACATTCTCCGTTTCAGTAAATCAGATTACCCGTAAAATACCCAATATTACAAAAATAAATATCGTAGATTCTGATGAACATGGAATTAAATGGGTGATTCTATCTAGTACATCTTTTAAAAATATCATATCTGTAACAGATGAATTCAGTAAAATAATCGCATCACAATATTTAGGAGACCGTATGATTGCAGGAATATTTAAAAGCAATATAAATTCTCAGGATTGTTATTGGATTTGCAATTATAGCTCCTCAAAATTTTACCCGTTTGTTCCTCAAAAAAATAAAACTAGAAATTCTGAATTAGAAATGACATTAGGTCATACTCTATCAAAGCTAGGGATACCTGTTGAACCCCACGGAAAATGGTATCCGATTTGGGATGCTCCATTCTAAGGTTTGTTGAAAAATCTACTCCCTACAAAAATTAAAACTGGAATAAAAATTATCAATGCAAAAACAACATATCCAAAACTTTTTGATTGAATTCCAAAAATATGATCAATCCACTCCAGTATCCAATCAATCAAATCGGGGTCTACGGCTTCAGCGTGGTGAAGAAGAAATTTCATCATGATTTTGGGATTATCTACGTAGACTGAATAAAAGTAAATAATTAAAATAATCCTATAATTTTAATAGAGAGTAGCATGGCAATTTTAGGTGCATCACAATTACAACTTCATTATGCAGATTTGGAAGTATTCTCAAATGTCACTTTACAAGTAGATGAGAAGGATCGCATTGGCTTGGTGGGACCAAACGGAAGTGGTAAAACTTCCTTAATTAAAGTTTTACTCGACTTACAAGACTATGACAGCGGAGAGGTATTTAAAAAAGATAATTTACGAATAGGATATGTTCCTCAGACAGTTTTGGAAACAGGAAAAGGAACAATTGACCAACAAATTATGTCTGCGTTCTCAGAAATTATCAAAACTGAATCCCAAATGCAAAACAGTGCTTTAGAAATAGAAAAAGCTACAGGTCAAAAAAGGTCTGATGCAGAAAAAATGTATTCATCTTTATTGGAAAAATATGAATCAATTGGTGGATACGACTATATCAACAGAAAAGATAAGGTAGTAGAGGGGGTAGGATTATCTCAAGAAGTATTAAAAACAAATATAACTGATGCCAGTGGTGGAGAAAGAACTAGAACAGCATTAGCAACAGCATTGTTAAATGAACCTGACCTTTTAATCTTAGATGAACCTACAAATTATTTGGACTTTAAAGGATTAGAATGGCTCGAAGATTTTTTAATCAAATCTCAAAATACTTTCATTGTCATTTCACATGATCGCTTTTTTTTAGATAGAGTTGCTGAATCTATATGGGACATAGATAAAAAACAACTAAAAACTTACAAAGGCAATTACTCAAAATTCAAATTAATTAAAGAAGAAAATGAAACACGTCTATTAAAAGAATACGAAAAACAACAAGAATATATCAAAAGAGAGGAAAATTTCATTGCTAGATACCATGCTGGACAAAGATCGAAAGAAGCAAGAGGTAGAGCAAAAAAACTTTCAAGGATTGAAAAAATAAACGCTCCAGAAAACCAAAGATCAGTTTCAATCAGACCTACATCTGCAAGCAGAACAGGTCAAGTTGTTATCAGTACACATGGCTTAGTTGTAGGCCATACAATTGAGGGTAAGAATATAGAATTATTTAACGTTCCTGATTTAGAAATCCAAAAAAATACTACAACTGCCATCATCGGAAACAATGGAATCGGTAAAACTACTTTTTTAAAAACTTTATTAGGAGAAATCCCTGCTTTAAATGGATTCTCTGAATTGGGATATAACGTACAAACAGGTTATTTCAGACAAGGTTCTGACGAAATTCCCAACGACATTTCAGTTCTAGATGCATTATTAGAAATCAAAAATATTACTATTGGTGAAGCTAGAAGTTTTCTTGCCAGATTCTTGTTTAGTGGTGATGAAATTTTTGATCAAGTCAGATCATTAAGTGGTGGTGAAAAAGGAAGATTAGCTTTAGCACGATTATTACTTAAAGAACCAAATGTACTTATATTAGATGAACCTACTACCCATTTAGACATTGAAAGCAGAGAAGCATTAGAACTAATGCTTCAAGATTTTGAAGGAACAGTCATTTTTGTTTCCCATGATCGACATTTAATTTCATTTTTAGCTGATTCTCTTCTAATAATTCAAAATCAAACTGTAGTTCACTTTAAAGGTGGCTACGAAGATTGGGTTAAAGAAAACACCTCAGTTAAATTTAAAAACAAAGATGCAAATAGACCTGTTAAATTAGATTCAAGGAAAAAATCTAAAAATAAAACTCCTAAAAAATCTGAAGCTAAAGAATCTGAAATATTAGAATCTAAGATAAAAGATATAGAATCTGAAATAGCATTAATAGAATCTCAATTATCTAAAGCCTCAAATTCCGGAAATATTGATGAGATATATGAGCTGGGAGAGAAGCACAACCAACTTAACAAGGAATTAGAAGATGCCTTAACCAGATGGGGAAACGATTAATTCCCAAACTGGTTGTACGCAAGATTGTAATCATGTATTTCATTCAAATCTAACCTAACTAACGGGTCATCAAAGTCTACTTTATTAATTCCGTTAGCTCGATATTTCTCAAAAATTTTTTTCATGCCCAAAGTTTCTTCATCAATATTTAATAATTCATCTCTAAGTTTAGATGAAATAATTATTGGATGACCTCCATTACCTAAATATCTAGGAGAAGTAATTAGAGACTCTGATTGAAGATGGCTATTAATCAAAGATGAAATTATTTCTGAATTTCTAGGTTGGTCAACTCCTAAAATCACAAAACAGTCTGTATCAAAATGTGATTTCCCAACTCCAGACTTAATACTAGAAGCTCTACCATATGAATAATCATTATTTTCAACAACAATTACATTTTCACAGTCAATTTCATCATTGATTTGTTTTGATTTAAAACCTAAAACGACAATAATATCAGTACAACCTGAATGTCTTAAACAATTAATTTGATGAGAAATCATTGTTGTACCCTTCCAAGGTAATAGAGCTTTCAATGTACCCATTCTCTTAGAAAATCCTGCGGCAGTAATAATTCCTGTAATATGAGACAAAATTTTCCTAGGCTGTAAAAACAGATTTTTCTTTAGAAATTTGAACTTTTTTGATAATTTTTGCCATCAATTTATCTTCGAGTTTCATAGGAGCTCCAGTACCACCCAATCTAAACATTAAAACTTCCGACATTATACTCATTGCGATCTCTTCAGGAGTACGTGCACGGATATCCAATCCAATAGGAGATCGAATTTCTTTAAGTCTTTCCACTGACAATCCTTCTAGAAGCAGGTCTTCATAGATCAAAATCGTTTTTCTTTTACTTCCCATCAAACCTACGTATTTGGCAGATGTATTTGCTGCAGCCAAAAGAGCAGTATTGTCATATCTATGACCACGTGTGGCCACCACGATAAATGTGTTTGGATTAATTGGTAATTGAGGTAATGCATTTTCAGGAGTATCTTGAATGATCAAATCCGCCTCAGGAAACCTTTCAGCGTTAGCAAACTCATTTCTGTCATCTGTAATGAACAAGCGAAACCCTAAAGGTTTTGCCAAAGCTGAAATAGCTTTTGAAACATGCCCACCACCACAAATCACCAGCTGGGGTGGAGTCGTGTAAGCTTCAATAAAATATTCAGCCCCATTTTCAAAAATCACATATTCATTGTTACCGTGAATCATTAAGTAATTAGCTTTGGAAATAGCATCTACATCCATCTGATCATTTCCCAAAGTTCCTTCAGTAGAACCATCTTCTCTAATAAATAACTTATCACCTATTTTAGATCTTCCGTCTGAAGATGACTTAACAATTGATGCTAAAGCCACAGATCCATTCCCTTCATATGCTGAATCAATTTCTTGAGCAAAAGGTAAATATTGAGAAGCTTCGTAAACAGGATCAATCAAAAAATACATCGTCCCACCACACACTAAACCGTCATCCGCTGCCAAATCTTCATTAAGTTCATATTCCCTATAATCAGGTGAATCCCCCGAATCCATCATTTGTTTTGCAGCGTACCAAATATCACCTTCAACACAACCACCACCTAAGGTTCCCGCACCACTCCCATCTTGCCTAACCAACAATTTAGCACCAGGTTTCTGAGGAGTAGACCCCTTTGTTTTGACAACTGTGGCAATAACTACAGGTTCTTCTTGTTTCAATCTTAGAATAGCCTCGTGAAATACTTCTTTCATATCAAGTCCTATTTAAATATTTATCATCATTCTATTATATAGGTATAATAAACTTATAATCAGGTTAGTACAAAATGACTATGCAGCCCTACATTAAAAGGATCCCTTTATTCCCTCTTAATACTGTTTTATTCCCAGGCGCAACGATTCCTTTACAAATTTTTGAATCTCGATACTTAACTATGATTGAAGACTGTTTAAAAGACGACTCTATTTTTGGAATAGTTTTAATTAAATCAGGTAAAGAGGTAGGAGGTAAACCTAACCCTTATTCAGTTGGAACTACAGCAAAAATTACAAGTGTAAAAAACATATCTGGCAACCGATTGTATATCACCGCAGTTGGAGAAGAAAAATTTGAGATCCTAGAAACTTTTAATGATCAGCCATACATGTCTGCTGATGTAGAAATTTTACCTAATTTAGATATTTTTGATGAGCCACCTTCAGATGAATTAGACGAAGCTAGAGAGATTGCGTCTAAGCATCTTCAATCAGTTCTAGGATTAAGTGGCGGCTGGGTTGAAAATGCTTTAAACCCTACACCATCAACCCCTGAATCACTTTCATATTTTATTGCACAAATGTTGCAATTAGATGTCAGAGATAGACAAAAGCTTTTAGAAGAACCTTCATCTAGAGAAAGGCTGAAGGATTGTATAAAATTTCTTAATGATGAAAATGAATCAATGGCATTAAGACTTGAGATAGAGTTATTACACAAATTCAGTAGACAGTAACCATCAAATTTAAAATCCGATTCTCCGATTCTCAATAAAAGAGTGGGGTTAGACCCCTTACCGGACACCCCATTTATCTACTCCAAACCGTGAGAATTCCAAATTATTCCGTGTGTTAGTAAAAATGTTACGATTGCGCGATGTGTTGTAGAAAATTAATTCCACTTATTTTCATAACTATTTTGATTACTTTTGTGACAGCTTGTTCCGAAACACTATCAAATACAAGTGAAGTGGGACCTATCGTTCCAACAAAACTGGCGACAGTTGATATGAAGCTTCCAACAATGATTCCAGTACAACACACCCCTACTGCAACATTAGAATCAACCTCAACTTCCATTGCTCAACTTATATCCACTCCTACAGAAAAACCAACAGCAACTAGCACAATACACCCCTTCCATTTCCTATGTTGACACCAGACCCTACCTCAACTCCTACTGCTGTACCTACAGCGACTCCTATTTCTGTAACACCTCCATCTGTACCACCTCCATTTACTGGAACTATTTGGATTCCAGGTACCTCGACATATTGAATACCTATGACCCAACCTTTTTTAGGTCTTTAAAGAAAATCACTGACGCTCCTCGAGAAATGTTTGATAGGAGAACCGGCACTTTTGACACAGTAAATCCATTTCTGTTTGAAGCTGATTTTGCAGACGGACTCAAAATTGAAGTGCAAGTGAATTCAGAGTTTGAAACCCCTGACAGTGCGGAGACGGCAGCATTAATTTATCTATATGCAGTTGGACAACTTCCAACTGAGTTAAGACAAGAAGTGGATACAATCTGGTTGCATAAAGGTGATGAAGATTTTGGTGGCGGAAACAATAACCTTTTGATACATCATGAAAGAGGATTAACATATATAGATCAAGAGGTGTTGGAAGAGGTATTCTTGCACGAAGCATCTCATACTTCCTTGGACCCTCATCACTACGGGGAAGAATGGGAAAAAGCACGGTCTGCTGACTCAAACAACTATATCTCAATTTATGCTAAAGATAATCCAGATCGGGAAGATATTGCTGAAACTTTCCCAATGTATTACGCCCAAGATATAAGGCTTCTCGTGTTTCAACAGACCTTCTCCGGACAATACAAAACACAGTACCCAATAGGATTAATTATTTCGACCATTTTTTTCCGAAATGGAACCTGCGCCATTTGCACAGATACCAGCAAATAACTAAATCACACCTTTTTTCGCAAAATAATCCCCAAGTTTTGAAATCCCTTCTTTTATTTCATCCGGCTGATTAAACCCATAACATAACCTAATAAAATGTTTCCCATCTTTACCATCAGGAGAATAATTTGTTCCTGGATGAAAACCTACATCAATATCATTAACTGAATTCTGATGTAACTCGGTGATATCAACCTGATCGTCGAATTCAACCCAAATATAAAGCCCTCCTTCAGGATGACTCCATTTTGCTTTATTACCAAAATTTTCTCCCAAGGCCGACAACATTGCATCTCGTTTGTTCTTTTGGATTTCATTAATTTCAGAAATATGTTGATCTAGATAATTCACTGAATATTGATACACAGCCATTGCAGCAAATTCACTCACTCTTCCACTTTTAACAAACATAGCACGATCTAAAAATTCATTTGGCCCTGTCATGTAGCCGATACTCATTCCTGGTGCAATAGTTTTAGAAAAAGATCCTACATAAATCACACTATTTTCTTGATCTAGATCATAAATTGAAGTTACTGGTTCACCTTCATAACGATTATCAAAATAGCAGTCATCTTCCAATATAGGAACACCAAACTGATTACAAATCTTCAAAATTTCTTGTCTTCGATGTAAAGAAAGAGTCCATCCTTGTGGATTTTGAAATGTTGGAATTAAGTATACAAATTTTGGAGGAGTTCCTTGTTGTGACAATCTTGAAATAGTATGACTTAAATTTTCCGGATCCATTCCATCTGAATCACTATTTACACCAATTATTTTAGCTGAATGCCTTCTAAGAGTATTTAAAGTTCCTCCGTAAACATATTGGTCTGTAATTACTGCATCTCCTGCATTAAGTAATACAGAACAAATCATATCGATAGATTGACCCGATCCATTACCTAAAATAATCTGATCAGAATTAACCTTAATTGATCTATCTCGACCAATCTTATGAGAGATATAATCTCTTAAAAGAGCATTGCCTTGCTGAGGAGGATAAATAGCTAAATAATCTGGATTTGCTTTAATGGCATCTTTTAAACTACTTATAATTTCATCAGTAGGAAATGATTTCGGATCTGGGTAAGCTACTGCAAAATCATATGTACCTCTTGAAACCTGTTTGGGTCTTGATGAAGGTAAGATGCCATTTGCATATAAGTGATTAAATTTAATAGACATATTTACTCCTAACCAATATTGATATCAATATTCAAATCTGTTTTTCATAAGAGAGACACAATATATGACAACTGAACAACTTAAATCAAAAAATATAGTGATCCAAGGTGCTCGTGAGCACAATCTCAAAAATATTGATGTCACTATACCTCGAAACAAATTAGTAGTGGTGACCGGAGTTTCAGGCTCAGGGAAAAGCACACTTGCTTTTGACACTATTTATGCCGAAGGGCAAAGAAGATATGTAGAATCTCTTTCTTCATATGCTCGCCAATTTTTAGGAAGGATGGATAAACCTGATGTGGACTATATTGAGGGACTATCCCCAGCAATTTCTATCGATCAAAAAGGAACTTCTCATAATCCTCGATCTACTGTAGGTACAGTTACTGAAGTTTATGATTACCTCAGACTATTATTCGCAAGAATAGGAAAACCTCACTGTCCCAATTGTGGGAGACCTGTCAAAAGTCAAACAGTTCAGCAAATTGTAGATTCTATTTTAAATATTGAAAAAGACAAGCGAATTCAAATACTTGCACCTGTAGTACAAAGACGAAAAGGTGAACATAAGGATGTATTAGAATCTGCTAGAAAGTCTGGATTCATAAGAGTTAGAGTCAATGGTGAAATTAAAGACTTAAATGAATCAATTGAGTTAGACAAACAAAAATGGCACAATATAGAAATTGTTGTAGATAGACTAATAATTAATGAATCTATAGACAAAACACGAGTATCTGATTCTACGGAAGCTGCTTTGAAACAAGCAAAAGGAATAATCCTGATTGATGTAGAAAACTCAGAAGATTTACTTTTTTCTGAACATTTTGCATGCGTTCACTGTCAAATTAATTTAGGCGAATTAGAACCTAGGACTTTCAGCTACAACAATCCTCATGGAGCTTGTAATACATGTGCAGGGTTAGGATTCAAAAAAATTGTGGATCCAGATTTAGTGATTCCTGATTATTCAATTTCAATTGACAACGGAGGGATTGAAGCTTGGTCAATGTCAGGGAAGTTAAATCCTTTTTTTGCTAGCCAAATTAACGCTTTATCTGAAATGGAGGGATTTCGAACGGATTTACCTCTCAATCAACTCGACGACAAACATATTAATTTAATTCTTTACGGATCTGAAGATGAAAGAAGAATAAAAGTTACTCACAGAACACGAAGAGGTCGACGATTTCAATGGAACACTAAATTTGAGGGAGTAATTAAAAATTTAGAAAAACGATTACAACAAACTGAATCAGAAAATGTTCGTACATTCATAGACAGGTTTATGACTTCGCTTCCTTGTAATTCTTGTAATGGAAATAAGCTTAAACCTGAAGCTTTAGCAGTAACAATAGACAAGAAAAACATCATAGAAATTTCTAATTTACCTATAGAAGATTCTCTTAATTGGATTAACAAGTTATCAGATTCATCAATCCTTTCTTCTAGAGAACAAACAATAGCCTCACAAATCTTAAAAGAAATACAATCTCGCCTAAAATTTTTATTAAATGTGGGATTAGAGTATCTTTCTTTATCTCGTAGAGCTTCTACATTAAGTGGTGGAGAATCACAACGAATAAGATTAGCTACTCAAATTGGATCAGGGCTAATGGGAGTCTTATATGTTTGTGATGAGCCCTCAATAGGATTACATCCTGCAGATGATGATAGATTAATTACAACTTTAAAAAACTTGCGAGATGTGGGAAATACAGTATTAATAGTAGAACACGACGAAGCTATCATGAGATCTGCTGACCATATAATTGACATGGGACCTGGAGCTGGAGAATTTGGAGGAGAAGTGATCGCTAGTGGCACTTTAAGTCAAATAATTAAATCCAAAAAATCTTTAACCGGACAATACCTATCCAGAACCAAACAAATTAAACCTCCCACTAAAAGACGAAAAAGCAACGGAAAAACTATAAAGATATTTGGAGCAGAAGAAAACAACCTCAGAAATATCGACTGCGAAATCCCATTAGGAATTTTAGTTTGTGTTACAGGAGTTTCAGGATCAGGAAAAAGTACATTAATCAACGAGATATTATTCAAAAAACTATCTCAACATTTTTACAAATCGAAAGACAGGCCGGGTAAATTCTCAGACATTTCAGGAATTGAAAATATAGATAAAATCGTAAATATCAATCAAGCTCCTATAGGCAGAACACCTAGAAGCAATCCTGCAACTTACACTGGAGCTTTCACATATATCAGAGAAATTTTTGCACAAACTCCAGAATCAAGAACAAGAGGATACAAACCAGGTAGATTTTCATTCAATGTAAAAGGAGGAAGATGCGAGGCATGTAGGGGTGATGGAGTAATCAACATAGAAATGCAATTTCTTCCAGATGTTACGGTTCCTTGCGAAGAATGCCAAGGTAGTAGGTACAATAGAGAAGCATTACAAATACAATATAAGTCGTCAACGATAGCAGAGATTTTATCAAGTACAGTCACGGAGGCAATTCAAACATTTGAAAACATTCCTAGAATTAAAAATAAGCTTCAAACCCTTCATGACGTAGGCCTAGGGTATATAAGATTAGGACAACCAGCTACTCAATTAAGTGGAGGGGAAGCTCAAAGAGTTAAATTAGCCACAGAATTAGCCAAAAAATCTACAGGAAATACTTTGTACATACTAGATGAACCAACCACTGGATTATCTTTTGAAGATTGCGCACAACTTTTAAAGGTATTACAAAGATTAGTAGATACTGGAAACTCGGTAATATTAATTGAACATCATCTAGATTTAATCAAAAGCTCTGACTGGTTAATAGATTTAGGTCCAGGAGCAGGAAATAAAGGTGGCAAAATAGTATGTACTGGAACTCCAGAAGAAGTATCTCTGAACTCGGAATCCAAAACTGGATTTTATTTAAAAAGCCTACCTGATCTATAATGTATATATGACATTTGTGTAAGATAATTCAACTTGTTTGTTACCTACCATTCCTTATGTTAGACTACGCCTGCATTTGAATGGCATAATAGATATTAAATACGATTTTTTTTCAGTGAGAACAGATAACCAAGGAGGAAGTCTTTTGAAGTGGATCGATTACCAAGCACCTGAGTCCGTAGCAGATGCTGTAAAAATACTTGCAGATTCCAACGGAAATGCCCGACCCCTAGCTGGAGGCACTGACTTGATAGTACAACTAAGAGTCAAAGATCCTAGAGTAAATGCAGAAACAGTAGTAGACATAAAAAAAATACCTGAACTAAATCAGATGGATTATGACAAATCTGGAGGGTTAACTATTGGAGCTGCTGTTCCATTACATCTAATTTATAATAATCCAGATGTAATCAAACATTTCCCAGCAATTATAGATTCAGCGTCTCTCATTGGAGGCACACCAATTCAAGGTAGAGCCACATTAGGTGGAAATCTATGTAATGGAGCACCTAGTGGAGACTCCATTCCTAACTTAGTAGCTCACAATGTTGTCGCAACAGTTGCGGGACCTAACGGCACAAGAGAGATACCTGTGGAAGATGTATGTACAGGTCCCAGGCAAACATCTATAGATTCTAACGAATTATTAGTTTCTTTATATTTCCCAAATCCGGGAGACGGATTTGGTGCTAATTATATTAGATTTATACCTAGAAACGAGATGGATATAGCTGTTGCTGGAGCTGGAGTATCCGTCAAAATTTCAGATGGGAAATTTGTAGACGGAAGAGTCTGTCTTGCTTCTGTGGCTCCTAAGCCAATTCTAGTTGAAGGATCGTCAAAAGCATTGATTGGCCAACCAGTTAGTGATGAAGCAATTCAAAAAGCAGCAGAAGCTGCAAGAGATGCAGCCTCTCCTATTTCAGATATGCGAGGAACTGCCGAATACCGAAAACATCTATGTGAAGTACTAACAAGACGCGCACTAAATACAGCAGTTGAAAGAGCTGGAGGAAAATAAATGACTACAAAAACTCATGTACAAACAACTATAAACGGTGAACCTGTAGATTTTCTGTGTGAACCAAGGCAAAGCCTTCTAGAGTGCTTAAGAGATGTCATAGGACTTACAGGTACAAAAGAAGGATGTAATGACGGAAATTGTGGTGCATGTACTGTCAATATTGATGGTCGCATCGTAACTTCTTGTTTAGTGCTTGGAGTAGAAGCTCAAGGGGCTTCTATTGAAACCATTGAAGGTATTGCTGATGGCACTAATCTTCACCCTATTCAGTTAGCATTTTTAGAAGGAGCAGCTCTTCAATGCGGGATATGCACTCCCGGATTTATTGTTGCAACTAAAGCACTTCTAGAAAAAAACCCTGACCCTACAGAACACGAAATTAGATTTTGGTTAGCTAACAATCTGTGCAGATGTACTGGATATGACAAAATAGTTAGAGCAGTACAAGAAGCTGCAAAAAAAATGCAGGAGGCTTAAATGACTACAAAAGATTATGATCGAAATGTGGTACTTTCCACACAAAATGATTTCAAAGTAGTTGGTACTCGCCCTGTCAGGCATGACGGAGTAGACAAAGTCACAGGAAGAGCTATTTACGGAGCTGACTATGATGCGTCAGGGCTACTTCACGGAAAAATCCTAAGAAGTCCCCATGCTCACGCTAAAATACTATCTATCGACACATCTAAAGCCGAAGCATTAGACGGAGTACAAGCAGTTGTAACAGCTGCAGATTTCCCAGAAACTGCCGACAAAACAATGGAACTGGGCGAGGACGAAACAAAACTCAGAGATTTAAGAGGAAATATACTCGCAAAAGACAAAGTATTGTATGTTGGACATGCTATAGCTGGAGTGGCTGCTTCAAACCCCCATGTTGCTGAAGAAGCGTTGTCATTAATTGAAATCAAGTACGAAGTGCTACCATCAGTAATGACTACAGATGAAGCAATGGCTGATGGCGCTCCCATACTCCATGAAGACCAAACTACTGAAGAATTAGGCAATGATTCTGGTATAGTAAGTAATGTAGCTAAACATTTTCAGCACATCAAAGGTGATGTTGCAGAAGGATTTAAACAAGCTGAAGTTATTGTTGAACGTGAATACAACACTGTTACAGTACATCAGGGATATATAGCACCTCACAATGGAACTGCATTTTGGAGTGCAGATGGAAGACTACACATTTGGTGTGAAACTCAAGGTTCATTCGTTGTAAGAGATAGCCTAGCCGATCTTTTGGATATTCCCGTCTCAATGATTAGAGTCACTCCTACAGAAATCGGCGGTGGATTTGGGGGTAAAATCCCGATTTACGTAGAACCAGTTGCAGCCCTTTTATCCAAAAAAACGGGTACTCCTGTAAAAATAGTAATGTCTCGAAAAGAAACTTTTGAGGGTTCAGGTCCTACACCGGGTTCTAAAATCAAAATTAAAGTTGGAGCCACAAGTGACGGAAAAATTACAGCTGCACATGCATGGATGGCAATGGAAGCAGGAGCATACGCAGGTTCTCCAGTAGGAGCTGCTGCTCAGTGTGTTTTCGCAGCTTACGACCTAGAAAATGGCTTAATTGACGGGTTTGATGTAGTAGTGAACAAACCCAAGACTGCCGCTTACAGAGCCCCTGGATCACCTAATGCTGCATTTGGTTTTGAGCAAGCTCTAAACGAATTAGCCGAAAAACTTGGAATGGATCCTATAGATTTAAGGTTAAAAAATGTGGCTACAGAAGGAACTCGCAGAGTTGATGGGCCTGTTTTTCAGCGAATAGGGGCAAAAGAAGTACTTGAAGCTATGCGTGAGCATCCTCACTACCAATCAGAAAAAAAATCTGGATCAGGACGTGGAGTTGCAATAGGATTCTGGTTTAATATCGGCTTCGACTCTGCATGTAACATTGCATTGAACAAAGATGGGACAGTCAATTTGACAGAAGGGTCTACCGATATCGGAGGGTCAAGGACTTCTATAGCTATGCAAGCTGCTGAAGTTTTAGGCATTTCTGCTGAAGATGTTAGGCCTTCTGTTGTAGACACGGATACTGTTGGATTTACAGCTGTAACTGGTGGTAGTAGAACTACTTTCGCTACTGGCTGGGCAGCATATGAAGCAGCTCAAGATGTCAAAAAACAATGTATAGAAAGAGCAGCAAGTATATGGGATGTTAATGCTGAAAATCTACAAATGGAAGATGGAGTAATTAGTTCCAAGTCAGATTCTGAATTAAAAATGACTCTTAAGGAACTTGGTGCACAGTTAAGTGACACTGGAGGAGGAATTACAGGCAGAGCTTCTGTAAAACCTAGAGGTGTCGGAGGATCATTCTGCGGCAACATAGTTGATCTATCCATTGACGAAGAAACAGGAAAAATCACTATAGAAAGATTTACAGCTATTCAAGATGCAGGGAAAGCTATACATCCGAGTTATGTAGAAGGTCAAATGCAGGGAGGAAGTGCTCAAGGAATAGGTTGGGCTCTCAATGAAGAGTATTTCATGAACGATGAAGGAAGAATGACAAACTCTAGCCTTCTAGATTACAGAATGCCTACTGCATTGGACTTACCAATGATCGACACAGTGATAGTTGAAGTGGCAAACCCTGGACATCCATTTGGAGTTAGAGGAGTAGGTGAAGCAAATATAGTCCCTCCAACTCCTGCTATAGCAAATGCTGTATATGACTCTAGCGGAAATAGGATTACTCAATTACCTATGAGCCCAGTTGCTATTTTGGAAGCATTTAAATCGTAGAGATAAAATCATTATGGCGTTAGTGTTCATACCCTCTCAAATGCAGGCTCTTACAAATGGGCAAGCTAGAGTTGAGGTAGAGGGCACTAACGTCAAACAAATTATTGAAAACCTAGACAAATTACACTCAGGTTTTATAAATAGACTTCTAGATGAAGGAAACCTCAAACCCAGTATAAGCATAGCTGTAGATGGCGATATTATTACAATGGGATTAATAGAAAAAGTACACCCCAACAGCGAAGTTCACTTTCTCCCAGCAATCTCAGGTGGAAATTAACTTATTTACTTTGCAATCCATTTTTAAATAGAAGAAATTCTTAAACATTGATATGATTGTACTGAATCTGAAAAAGCAATAATCATAATATCAAACTTTCTTATATTGACTAAAAGCATTCCAAAGGACATCAATCATAAACATATATTCTTTGTTTTAATCAGTAATTGGCTCGTTATATTTCTCTCGCAATACTCTTTTTAATACTTTCCCCAGTGGATTCCTTGGTAAAGAATCAACAATAACAATCGATTCAGGTTTCTTATAGCTAGACATTTTAGATCTGCAGTACTCTATTACTTCTGACTCATCAATTGAAGCTCCAGGTTTAGCAACCACTACCGCTCTAACTCTTTCCCCCCAGTTCAAATCAGGAATTCCTATAATTGCAGCCTCATCAATACTTGGGTGAGAATGTAAAACTTGTTCAACTTCTTCAGGTGATACCATCTCACCACCGCGTTTTATGAAATCTTTTGCCCTACCTGATAAAAATATATATCCATCCTCATCAAAATAACCAAGATCACCTGTATATAACCACCCGCCTTTTAATGTTTGAGCAGTTGCTTCTTCCTGATTCCAATAACCTTTCATCAACCTCCCTCCACCAGCAACAATTTCTCCTGTTTCTCCG
>QCNV01000016.1 GCA_003213095.1 SAR202 cluster bacterium AG-426-M11
CAGGGATGCATGCTTGTGAACTATCTACTAGCCCTTTTATAAGATTGAGTTAGTTTCACTAAGTCATTAAACTCCATAATCAATCTCGTAAAAGCATTTTTATCTTTATCTCTCATCAATTTAAGTTCAACTTCCTGTTCTGCTGCTATTTCTCTTGTGGGAAACTCACCAAACCAAATTAATTGTGGATTTTTACCAGCGGTTGTTTTATGTTCATTTCTTTGATGTTGTGAAAGTCTTACTCGAAGATCACTAGTTTGCCCTACATAAAAAGTGTTATCAGACAACTCTAAAACATATACATGATAGCCCCAAACTTTATCATCTCTCCATTTAGGTGAATGCTCCAAGTCATATTTACCAAGCTTAAAATTTTTAGGTTTTTGAAAAGATTTAGTGGATTCTATTTCATTACAATTAGGGCACAGTTTAAATTTAATAGGTTTCCAAGTTTTGCATTTTTCATAATTTGCACATTCAGAAATATTTTTCTTGTCTAAAAGAATTGCATGCTTATCGCATAAATTATCTAACGATAAAAACTCAGGAGTTTTTGTACAGTTATAGTAACCACAATGTTTGGGAGTCAAAGCACTTTTCGCGAATTTACCAACCTGTTTAGCAGCAGTTTTAGAATATTTCTTAAAATTTTTATTCATAACAGTAGACATTATGCAATTTTCATCCTATTTATTTCAAATATACCTCTTTACAAGATTTATAAAAGAGTAAAAACACTTATTGTACTGAATACTAATTGTGTAAATAATTATGCATGTGCATTGACACATATTATTTTGATATGCTAATATGCAAACAAATAAACAGGAGATCCAATGAACCAAGAACTTGCCACTATACTAAATAACTTTTCTGGACAATTACAGGAGTTCACAAAAAAGAATGTCTTGCATAAAGAAACAAACCAAGAATATGCAAACGCGCGTAACTCAACGTATTTCTCAGACTTATCAATTAACCTGAATCAGGTTGCACAAAACAATCCAGAGGATTTAATTGCTTTAGCATCACAATATGATATTGATGTGGACAACTCTGGGCTTGTTTCATTTGCTTCATTTTATTCTGTATTAGCTCTTCAACAAGATTTATCTAAAATGGTAAACGGCATCAGAGAATACGCAGACAAGCTCGAAGATGAAGTATTAAGTTTGCTTCCATTTAAGGATTCTATTCCAAGTAATACTCTCGGGGAAATAGGAATAAATTACGAATATCTTTTTCGTTACTCACAAAACTACCTAGAAGATGTAATTCTTTCACCAGGATTTGATGCATTAGACAAGAATATGAAGGAATATAGAAAAAACCTCTTCTCTGACGCCAGCACTAGTGAACTAATAAGTTTTGCAATTCAACAAGAAAAAATTCCAGCCGACACATCAATTCTGCCAGGTAACGTAGTAATTCACGATCATTTTGCAATGTGTAATTTTGAAATATTGGATGAATTACGAATAATTTCTGAACAATTCAAGATAGGGAATAGACCCATTGCTTTAAATTTTCCTGGGCGAAAACAATACTCAGATATTGAGATAAAAATAATGTGTCTTTTATTTGAATCTCTGCCATTTTCTCAATCTGAAATGGCTGAGATTCTAGGCACTAACCAAAGCACAATATCTAGACATCTGAAACAGTTAAAAAAAATATTTTATTACAGAAAATTCATGAATCAGATCACTGATTTTCTTGAAAACAGCGATCATGAATTCAAATTCACTTTGAGTGGAATTGGCCATGAAAATGCTTGCACTAGTGACATACAGTTATCATTAGGTAACTCAGACATTTGCATAGAATTTATAGAGGATTTTGGAAAAAGTACTGTTGTTAAAAAACCATACTTTGGCATACAACAAAGAACTCCTTACGATGAACACTATTTCGAGAATCCCTGTGCATACAGCGCGCACCTCGCTGTTGTGTACAGGGATTCTTTCGTGTACGAGAATCCCTTAGATCTTGAAAAAGCTTTTTATATTTTCCAAGAAAGTACCCAAGAACCTTTCAGTATCAGCGAACTACATTTATTAGACGTATTTAAACAGGAGAAAAAATGAGAATCACCTATAGTTACCCAAAACCCAAACCTTCAATTTGGGTAACATGGGTATCAAAATTAATGGCAGGAGAAACACAATGCTCATGGTCCTCATGGAAAAAAACTCATTTTAATGGATTAAACAAAGTTCCTAGTAACTTTGATCAGTCTACTTGGGTCTTAAACCATACATCTTTGATCAATGAAATCACATCAGAATTAATGTCTGAAAACAAAAAATACACTATAGAAAACCAAAACTATTTTTCATTGGCAGGTAAATCTGGAGTTATGCTTAGCGGGAAACCAGATGTAATTTCTTATGGAGATAATCAAGCGAAAGTAATAGATGCCAAAACAGGATCCCCTAAAGCATCAGATAAGATTCAAATTTTGATTTACCTATTTGCTATGAGTCAGCAAAAAGATTTTGCAGGATTAGATCTATCTGGCGTAGTAATTTATTCAGACCACAGAGTAGAAATACCTTTTGAGCAGGTCAATGAAAAATTCACTAATCAATTATTTTCAGTACTCAAAAAGCTATCATCTAATAACGAACCACAAACAACACCTAGTTATGATGAATGTAAATTTTGTGACTTGAGTCAAATCGAATGCGGCAACAGGATAGACAACAAACCTGAAACGCTACAAACAGAAGTTTTGTCATTTTAAAAACCAAACCCGCCTAAACAGATTAAACAGTCGAATGCAGCCCTGAAAGGCTGCATGTGAAATCGTGCCTAAATTGCGTTAAATCTAAAAATTTATGAAGAGAAATGATGGCGACCCCGAACGGATTCGAACCGTCGATCTCAGCCGTGACAGGGCTGCATGTTAACCGCTACACCACGGGGCCGTGAAAAACACAACTTGAAACAAGATTTTATTTAGAGATCAATAATCAGTCAACTAAACTGCTGTTTATCCTATATACCCAGCATCTTTTAATGCTTGTTCTAATTTTGCAGGACTATAACCAACAACATTTTCATCACCGATGACAGTTACTGGAGTGCTTCGAAATCCCATTGTTACCAATTCTTTAAGGGCATCACGATCATTCGAGACATTATGCTCTGAATATTCTATATTATTTCGTGAAAGATACAGTTTCACCATATGACATGGGCCTCAACCTACAGAGGTATATACTTTTACAGCTTCAGTCACTGAACACTCCTTAAAAAACTTGAATTCATTATACTCTAATTATCATTTTTGTCTTCTAAATCTTCCCCGTCATTTTTGTCTTCTGATCTGCGACGTTGATTGAATTCTTTTTTACCACCAGTATTCTCAAAAAGTTCTGTCCCAAGGGGGACAGCTTCATCAATAGTCTGTGAAAATTCTTCTCCAGATTCATACTTGCGAAGAAACTCTTCGCTTACAAAAAACATTCATATACAAAATCCGTCACGAGCTATATCCTCATGATGACGCTCACATGGACAAATTTTCTTACGATCCTCAACTGGATCGCCACTTAATGGCATTCAAGGACAATATCGATATCCCTTATTTCTATGATTTTCAGCTAAACCTTTTTGAACTTCACTTACAACTTCTTGTTCGGGAAAAAATTCATAAGGCCCTTTAGAAACATATCTTTCAGAAAAATTTTTAGCACTTTCTAAAGCATCTGATTCGGACATATCCTTAGGCATAAATCATCTCACTATTTTGTATCTTCTATAAAACCTTTCCTCATCATACCGTGCATAGTGCAATTCATGCTACGAAAAGATTTTTCTTGATTTTGTAATTTTTCAATTAACGAAGGCAAGGCTTGATTAATTTCTTCATCTGTTTTGTGAATTGATACTTCCAAACTTAACAATGCTGAAGTTCCACAATCACAACTCGCAGCAAAAAAAAACTTATCGAAGTCAGGATTTGCAGAAAAATCCATTTTAAATCCCGATAAAGGGCGTAAATTAACCTCAGATGACATATTAGAGACAATTAAATTTTGAAGTATTTTATTATCCACCGATAAACCTATAATATTCTTACAAGCGATCGTACACTAAACAGGTAAATTATGGATATACAAGACAAACAACTTTACACGGCATATAACTTATATTTTTCCAATCTCAAACCAGACGCATCTACTATCAGATCAAATCTTGAAACAATTTTTGGAAGTGAAACAATTAGCCTAGAAACAATCACAAAATGGCTTCAAAAATTTGATGAAATCCCTGAAAAAGAAAGAAGACAAGAGGAATCTTACCACTGGGATTATCTGGAATATTATGAAATAGACTGGACGAACGGGAGACAAATTAATGAACTATATGAAAAATTTCAATCATGGTTAAGAACAACTGAAATAGTACCTGTAGGAGATTTTCAGGGAGACATACCAATTTCAGGGCGTGAAATGAAATGGATATGGAGATTGTCTTTAAGAGACTCATCAGACGAGTCTTTCAATTTTTCCAGAGAATTAATGAAATCAATTTGGGAAGAAGCTGTTGAAAAAGCTGTTGATGAGCAACAAAGAAAATTCTTAAGTCAAGAAACATTTATAGAATGGAGGAGCCTATAACTTATTTAAGTTACAATTCTATTGAAATATTAAATTTTTAATTGATTCAAAGGAGCGGAAAATGGATTTTTTAATCTTACCCATAATAATAATACTCATTGTATTAATCTTCTTTAGTATTGTAATTGTTCCGCAACAAAGCATGAGCATTATTGAAAGACTAGGAAAATTCAACAGGATTCTTAGCCCAGGGCTCCATTTCAAAATTCCAATCATTGAAAGAGTTGCTGGAAAAGAATCAATAAGAATTAGACAATTAGATGTTCCGGTAGAAACCAAAACTCAAGACAATGTTTTTGTGAATTTGGGAGTTTCAGTGCAATTCATAGCTGTAAGTGAAAAAATCTTTGATGCATTTTACAAATTGACTGATGTTAATACTCAGATCACATCATATGTATATGATGTAGTAAGAGGAGAAGTTCCTAAAAAAACCTTAGATGAAGTTTTTGAAACCAAAGATGACATAGCTCAAACAATTAAAGATGACTTGTCAGAATCAATGGATAATTTTGGATACCAGATCATAAAATCTTTAATTACTGATATCGATCCTGACCCCAATGTAAAAGACGCTATGAATCAAATCAACGCAACAGCTCGGCTTAGGGTAGCTGCACAAAACGAGGCTGAAGCTGACAAAATCCGTCAAGTAAAGAATGCTGAAGCTGATGCCGAAGCTAAAAAGCTTCAGGGGCAAGGTGTTGCACAACAAAGAGCAGCTATTATTGATGGATTCAAAGAATCAATTTCTGATTTAAAAGAAGTTACAGGTGCTGAAGTCAAAACTCAGGATGTGATGAATATGGTAATGATGGTTCAATACTTTGATGCATTAAGAGATATTGGAACTACAGGACAAAATAATGCTGTATTAATCCCATACGGTGCGGGTGGATCAAATGAAATCATGAAGCAAATGACAGAAGCTATGATTGTGGCTGATCAAATTCAAACAAAATCAGAGCCTGATTCTGATCCTAAAAATAATATTGAAGAAACTGAAAATTAAATCTCTATAAAAACTTATTAATATTTTGTTTATTTCATGAAATAATTTTAATTTGCGTTAAAAATATCAATGGAGAAAATATAATGTCAATACGTTCACTTACAGGAATAGTTTTAGTTGTTGCCCCTGTAATTACATTTATCGGATTTTTTGGGCTTTTATTACCTGTTACAGGAACACCAGATGGCTCTAGTCAGTTTCTCGACTCTATGGGAAATAATACTGAAATTGTTCTATTAGGAATTGTAATTGGAACTTTAGGCTTAATTCTTACAGGAGCTGGTTTAGGTTTATTGCATACAATGATGGGAGATGGTCTCGGATCTCCTTATATGCAATTAGGAATATTATTTATCATATTAGGAACAACCATGCTCATAGGTGAAGGAGCCCTTTTTGTATCTTCAAGTTCTCAAGCTTCACAAGCTAGATTTGCTAATGCCCTGTCATTTTTTCAAATCTCGCAGGCTCTAGGATCCTTTGGTGCATCAACATGTGGAGTAGGTTTTGCCATAGTTGGATTAGCGTTGGCGATACAAAAAAACCTAAACACAATAATAGCCTATGCCTTTATTTTAATCGGCTTAATAGGCTCAATAATCTCCTTATGGGATTACACTTCTAACTTGATGTTGATTTGGTATGTAGGGAGTGCATTACTTGCACTAATTTCAGGAATTTTAATCTTAAGATCAAAGGAGTAAAAGATGGTAAATCAAGGGTTCTTTGGGAATATCTCTAATACTATTCACCTAATGAAATCATGCGTGACTGTATTAAAAAAAGATAAAGAACTGGTTCTCTTCCCAATAATGGCTGCTATCTGTGTCATTGTTTTATTAGGAATAATATTCTCAATTGGTGGAATAGCATTTTCTGATGGTCCTGAAGAACAAGAAGGTGGAATTATTCTATTGGCGATTTTGATTTTTGGAGCTAACTTTATTATTGTATTTTTTAATTCAGCTCTAATTTCTGCTGCTTTAGAAAGGTTACGTGGTGGTGATCCTAATATATCTTCAGGTCTTAGCCACGCTTTCAAACATGTTCACCATATTTTTCTGTGGTCCATTATTGTTACAATAATGGCATTAATCTTTGCTGCTATAAGATCTATGGGAAGAAACAGGGGCATGATGGGCCAAATAATGACAGAATTATTTGCAAGCTTTCTTCAAGCAGGTTGGGCAATGATGACTTTCTTTGTCGTTCCGATTATTGTTTCAGAAAATCTTGGACCAATTTCTGCTATAAAAAGATCTTCTGGATTATTTAAGCAAACTTGGGGTAATCAAGTTGCTGCTAATTTTGGGTTTGGAATATTTCAAATTTTAGCTATATTAGCAAGTGGAGCTATAGGATGGATTTTTGGTTTAGCGAGTCCTATCTTTGGTATGATAGTAGGCTTTTTATGCGCTAGTATTTCAGTCTCAATTATCTATACGTTAGAAGGAATATATAAGGCTGCACTTTACGAATTTGCTATGGGAGAAAAACCTTTAGAATTTGAACAGCAAGACCTGAGGACAGCATATAGAGCTAGTGCGGCTATGGCTTAATTTTTGAACCTTTTGGTAGGAAAAATCAAATCAAATGAATAATTAAATAATCTTTTTTATTCCCAAATTTAAACAAAATTCAAGTATGAGGATTTGATTACAATCACCATATTTGTATTTTGGTGTGGTTTTCTGATAAAACTGTTAAATGACACAATTAATTTCTGAAAATCAAATCATCGGAGATGAAAACTTAGATTACGATGTAATCGTAATCGGGGCAGGTATTTCCGGATTATACCAACTCTACAAACTTCGACAATCAGGATTCAGGGTGAAAGTATTTGAAGCTGGAACTGGAGTAGGAGGAACTTGGTATTGGAACAGGTATCCCGGAGCTAGATTTGACTCTGAAAGCTATTCATACGGGTATTCTTTTTCTGATGAATTACTTAAAGAATGGGACTGGAACGAACATTTTGCGTCACAACCTGAAATTTTAAAATATTTGCAATATGTATCTAAAAAATTCGATTTAGAAAAAGACATTCAATTCTCTAGCAGAGTGAAATCCACAATATTTAATGATGATCAAAGAACTTGGACTACAACTCTGGAAAACAACCAAGTTTTTACATCAAGATTTTTAATCTCAGCAGTAGGGATATTATCTGAACCTACCTTACCTAAAATCTCAGGAATTGAATCCTTCAAAGGTAGGTCTTTTCATACTTCAAGATGGCCACATGACTCTATAGATTTAAATGGGAAAAAAATTGCTGTAATTGGAACTGGAGCTAGCGGAGTTCAAACTATACAAGAAGTATGTAAAATAGCTGGTCATTTGACCGTATTCCAAAGAAGACCAAACTGGTGTGCACCTCTTCATAATGACAAAATCTCAAAACATGAAATGGAAGAAATCAGGTCTAGTTACAAAAATATATTCCAAAGATGCTGGGATACTGTTGGAGGATTCCTTCACACTATGGACCCCAGAGGAACTTTTGAAGTTTCTGAACAGGAAAGAGAAGAGTTCTGGGAAGAACTTTATCAAAGTAGAGGGTTTGGAATTTGGCAAGGAAATTTCAAAGATATGCTAATTGATCCTGAAGCCAACAAATTAATGTCTCAATTTGTAGCTGACAAAATCAGATCCAGAGTAAATGATCCAAATGTTGCAGAAAAGCTTATACCTAAAGACCATGGTTTCGGAACTCGCAGAGTTCCTCTAGAGACGCACTATTTTGAATCTTACAATAGAGATAATGTAGAACTAATTGATTTAACTGAAACTCCTATAGAAAAAATTACAGAACATGGATTAAAAACTTCTGATAAAGAATTTGAATTCGACATAATAATTTACGCCACTGGATTTAACGCAATCACAGGTAGCTTTGACAAAATTGATATTCAAGGTATCGATGGGCTCAAATTGAAAGATCAATGGGCTAAAGATTTAGAAACCTTTTTAGGGCTGCAGGTATCAAACTTCCCAAATATGTTTATGGTACTAGGACCACATGCTCTACTGGGAAATAATCCAAGAAGTATTGAATATAATGTTGAATGGATTACTGACACTATTAATTATATGAGAAACAATTCATTCACAAAGGCTGAAGCCACCTCAGAAGCCGTACAAACTTGGGCAGATTACGTTGCCGAACAAGGAGAACATCTATTATCTAATAAAGTTGATTCATGGATGACTGGAATCAATACTAATGTTGAAGGGAAAAACAAAAGAATTCTAGCTAGGTATAGTGGAACCGCTCAATCATACAGAAAAAGATGTGACGAGGTAGCTCAAAATGGATACAAAGAACTTAATCTTTCTTGATAAACAAAAATACTAGCTAAATAGATACACTCAACCCGGCATAATTAATCCCCGCTGAAGCAACTTCTTCATCTTCTTGAGGAGTTCCTCCACTAACACCAACAGCACCTATAATTGTTTGACCATCATATACAGGCAAACCACCTTGCCCTGGAATCATTCTTCCCCCAAGCATAGCCATTAACCCTTGATGGATAGGGTTAGGTCCTCCTTCAGCAAGCTTGCCACTGGGTTGCATAAATGCTGCAGAAGCTGCCGCTTTTCCCTGACTAATAAAGACACTTCTCCATGGAGCTCCGTCTTCACGAATAAACACTACTAAATCTCCGCGTGGATCAACAATACTAATACAAAAGTTGGCAGAGAATTCACTAGATTTATTTTGTGCACCTTCAATAATTTTTTGAGCTTGAGTTAAATCCAATTTACTATCCTTCTGTTTTTTTGTTTGTATTTCGTAAATATTTCAATTATTTTAATAATTAATTTTAAATTAAAAGCATATATGTTGCCATTGATACCATCACTAAGTTTTCAAATAAGGTAAGAGATGAAATAGGCAAACTTATCGCAGTTCCCATACAAGCACATTGAACATTCTCTCGGTTTTTCATCACTTGAATCACGCCCACAGATTGGGAAATCATAAATAATATTGTCGCAATATTGGCAAAAACTAAAAGTGATTGTGTTAAAAATGCTAATCCAAGAGATAGTTCTATAAATGGGTATATAGTTGCAAAAGGTGCAAATTGTTTTGAAATTACATCATATCTCTTGAAAGTCATGCTAAAACCTGAGACGTTCAATAATTTCAAAAAGGAAAATAACAGAAAAAATATTCCCATATAAGCAGTAAACCATGATTCGATGAAGAATTGGCCGTTAGGAACCTGTAAACTCAAAGAACTGATAGAAACTAAAATTAATGCGATTAAAATGGGTTTTTTAGTTTCAAAATAATTCAAAACTTGAGAGAACAATGTGGGGTCATTACTCAAAATCTTATAATCACCTGCAGTTGAAATAGCAGAGTTCAAATGCTTTAGATCTAATACCTGATCAGATTGAATTATTAATTCTTTGTCTGATAAAGAAACTGAAGCATATGAAACATTATTTAAGGTAGAAATAGTAGACTGAATAGAATCTGCACAAGCTTGGCAAGTCATACCTTCAACCCTGTATTTTGTGTCATAAATAGTAAGTAATTCTTTCATCACATGCCTCCAAAATGGTGGGCGGTACAAGAGTCGAACTTGTGACCTCTGCGATGTCAACGCAGCGCTCTAAACCACTGAGCTAACCGCCCTTTAATTCATTTTGTTTATATTACAACATGGAAATTGAAGGTTTAATGCTCCATTACAGTACCACCATTTTGGTTAATAGATTGACCATGAATCCAAGAAGATGCTTCAGTACAAAGATAAGCACAAAAATCACCTACTTCATCGTCAGTTCCATTTCTACCAATTGGGGTGTTTGATGCCATAGTATCCCAATCATCTCTAACAACATCCATTCTTGAAGTATCAACCGCACCAGGACAAACACAATTAACATTTATATTGTGGGGGCCTAATTCTTTAGCCATGGACTGAGTCATACCGACAATACCAAAATTTGCAGCATTGTATGCAAGGAAATTAGCAGAACCTCGTTTTCCAGCAGCAGAAGAAATATTCACTATTTTACCTCCATCGCCCTGCTTGATCATATGTTCCACTACACCTTTAGTACATAAAAATGTGCCTGTAATTTTAATATCCACAACTTTTTGAAATGTATCTTCATTCAAATCTAGAATAGGAACTCTGTCCTCAGCACGTGCATATGCAGCATTATTGATTAAAATATCGATTCTTCCCAATTCCTTTATAGTTTGATCAATCATGTTCTTTACATGATCTCTATTTGTAACATCCGCGACTAACGGCAATGCTCTTCTCCCCTCTGCTCTTACTAGATCTGCAACACTTTCTATATCTCTCCACCCTATAGCCTTTTCATCGTCAGGGTAATTTTCTGGTTTTCTTCCTGTTCCCGTTACAACTACATCAGCGCCTAATTTTGCTAAAGACACTGCAGCAGCCCTACCAATTCCACGTAATCTTCCAGCACCAGTAACTATCGCAACTTTTCCATCTAATTCGCCCATTATGAAACTCCTTCAAATGATTTTTATTTTCAGAATTTGGAGTATAACTGAAGGAAGGCATGATAGCTATAAAATACTAAAATACGTCGTGAATCCACTTCTCTACTGTTTCAGTCAATTCTTCTTCTGTTTCTCTAAAAGAATGACTAGCTCCGTTGATTAAAACTAATTTCTTAGGATCTTCTGCCCAATCAAAAATTGTCTGAGAACATTGATGGGTTAGAACTGTATCTTCATCTCCATGAATTAATAACAATGATCTAGGAGTGAGTAAGTTTGCTTCGGTGGCTCCAGCAGTCTGACTAGCTAATGCTATAACACTTTTCACTTGTTCACTAAATGAAGCTGACTTGATTACCACAGCCCCTCCAAAAGAATGTCCAACTAAAATCAATTCTTGATGTCCTGTACCAACCAAAAACGAAACTCCAGCAAGTGTGTCCATAACACATTCAATTAAATCATTTGGCATCCTATAATCTACCCTCAATGAAGTAATATTTGGATTAAGTTTTTCTCCCATTTTTTTATACAACCCATTTGCTGGCCCATCAAATCCTCCTGAAGCTCCTCCTACCCAAATAATACCTCTTGTAGTGGGTAAATTGGGGTCATGATGAACTATAGTCCTCAAATCACCTCGAGTAGTTTTGATAATTAAACCTCTACCTATTTGTTTTGGGTCTTCAAATTTCCATTCTTGCAACCCAGTAATTCTAATAGATAGATGTTCTTCATCTGATGTAGTCAATATATATCCTAAATGTCAGGTTTAATTTTGTGCCAATCAGTTGCTTGTTCAAAAGCATAAGAAGCTTGAAATAATTTTTCTTCTTGTAACGCCCCAGCCATCATCTGTAACCCAACTGGTAAACCATTATTCATTCCCGCAGGAATAGAAATACTCGGAATACCGGCAATATTAGCTGGTATTGTAAAAATATCATTTAAATACATTTGCATTGGATCGTTCATTTTTTCATTCAACTTAAAAGCAGTTGATGGAGAAGTTGGCATTGCTAAGACATCATAAGATTGAAAAGCATCTTCAAATTCTTTCCTAATTAAGGTTCTTACTTTTTGCGCTTTAAGATAAAAGGCATCATAGTAGCCTGAAGATAAAGCATAAGTACCCAACAGTATTCGACGTTTAACTTCATCTCCAAATCCAAATTGACGAGTTTTTTCTATCCCTTCCCACATATTTTCTGCATCAGAATAATTAAATCCGTATTTAACTCCATCATACCTAGTCAAATTTGCTGAAGCTTCAGATGGGGCAATAATGTAATAAACCGCAAGGGCATATGAAGTCAATGGAAGAGAAATCTCCGAAATCTCAGCCCCTAAATTTTCCAAAACGTTTAATGAATCTCGAATAATTTTTTCTACTCCGGGATCTATTCCTTCTTGAAAATACTCCTTGGGGACTCCAATTTTAAATCCTTTAATCCCATTATCAATCTTGTCCAAATAATTCGGTACAGGAACATTCAAAGAAGTAGAATCTTTAGAATCAAATCCAGCAATATTATTGAGTACCATTGCACTGTCTTTGACTGTATGAGTAATGGGGCCAATTTGATCGAGCGAACTAGCAAAAGCTATTAAACCATACCTACTGACTCTTCCATAAGTAGGCTTCAATCCTACTACTCCACAAAGCGAAGCCGGTTGCCTAATACTACCGCCAGTATCAGATCCTAAAGAAAACAAACATTGTGAAGCTGAAACTGAAGCTGCTGGACCTCCACTACTCCCTCCAGGAACTCTAGTAATATCAAAAGGATTTTTTGTAGATTGAAATGCAGAATTTTCTGTGGAAGAGCCCATAGCAAACTCATCCAAATTCCCTTTACCTAGCAATACAGCTCCTTGTTTTTTAAGTTTTTCAGCAACAAATGCATCGTATGGAGGAATAAAATTTTCTAACATTTTAGAAGAACATGTAGTTCTAATTCCCGACGTGCAGAGATTATCTTTGAGCTGTAAAGGAATACCAGTAAGTAAATTTTGACTACCTGAATTGATTAAAATATCTGCATTTTTCGCATCATTTCTAGCAGTTTCTTTCGAAACAGTCACAAATGAATTCACATCTGATTCGGTATTTTCAATTCTTTCTAAATAAGCTTCAGTCAACTCTAGACTACTAATTTGATGTGAATCTAGCAAATCTCTTGCATTTTCGATAGTCAAATTCTTCAAATCATCTTGATTCATATTGCCTCTATTCAAAAACAGGTTTGATTTTAATTAAATCTTCATCATGATTTGGAGCATTACTCAAAATGTCTGTAGTAGATAATGAATCCTTGGAAACATCGTCTCTCAAAACAGATGTTAGGTCTACAGAATGCCCAGTAGGATCTACTGAATCAGTATTAATTTCATTTAAAACGGCGATATTATCCAAAATATTGGACATTTCATCTCTCATCTTTTCAACCTCTTCATCTGACATAGATATCCGAGTTAAAGATGCCAAATGTCGAATTGCTTCAGAAGTTAAATCATCATTATTACTCATTAAAAAATCCTTCTTTCTCAAAAACATCAGCTAAAATCGCTACACCTTCTTTAATTTCTTCAGGAGAATTATGACTAAAAGTAAGTCGCAATTGATTTCGCCCCTCTCTATCAGATCTAAAAATAGGACCAGGGTTATATTTTACTCCTCTCTCAACAGCTCTATCCAACGCACTCCAAGTATCACATCCTTCAGGTAGCTTTACCCATATCATCATTCCACCGTTAGGTTCACTCCAAGTACATGAAGGAGGAAAATATTCTCCTAAAGATTGCAACATAGCATCACGTTTTGATTGTAAAGATTTTTCAACATTCCCAACATATTCAGTTTTATGTGATTTTAAATACTCATGAACAACCATAGAAGTTAAGTGGCTAGGACTAACTCCGTATTTTATGATATCTAACGGAGGCCTAGCTTGTTCAGGAAAAACTCCAAAACCTAACCTAAGCCCACATCCCATTAGTTTAGTAAAAGCTGAGATGTGCATTACTCCACCTGATTCATCCATACCTATCATAGATTGAGGTAAATCAGGACCATCAATACGAAAATCTGCATACGATTCATTCTCCAAAATTGGAACCCCATACTTTTTTGATATTTCTATAAGTTTTTTTCTTCTCTCATAGCTCAAAGTAATGCCTGTAGGATTATGAAAAACAGAAATTGTATAAATCATTTTGGGTCTGTTACCTTGAGAAATTAACATTTGGATGTTTTTTTCAACTGTTTCAGGAATCAATCCAAAATCATCCATTTCATTGTGAATAATTTGAGCACCTTTTTTTAAAAACATATTTAAACTACCGTGATAGCAAAACTGATCCATCAAAACATAATCACCTTCGTCAATGAAAGCATCTACAAATACTTGACAAGCTCCTCCTGCACCACTAGATAAAAAAATGTTATCAACAGAAACTGTCGCACCTCTTTTTTGCTCAAGTTCTCGAGCTATAAATTCCCTCAAACCCAAATCTCCCTGAACAGGAGGATATGCAGCCAAATTTTTCCCTTCTCTTAACACAACATCTGATGTAACTTTAGCCAAACCATCTAGCTCCATTGCGTCAGGGTCAGTGTAAGTTACTGAAAAAACATATTTGACATCTGCCGCCAACCCAGAAGGCATGTTTATATCAGGGGGTAATGATTTTGCTGTCAATTGTTCATAATTAAAAATCATAAGGAATCCTAAAATGGCAAGTGTATTTTTTCACCAGCTTGAGCACTTCTAGTGACAGCTTCTATAAATTCCATATACCGTACACCATCTTCAAATGTAGTATGAGTGATTTTTTCTTTTCCTCTAATAGCATTTATAAATTCTTCTTCTACTCTCCAATCACCCTGTAAATCTGGGGCAATAGGAATTTCTTTCAAATCAGAATCAGATTTTCTACCACCATAAATTTTTCTATTGGTACCATCAATTCTTAAAGTCCCTTCAGTTCCATACAACCAAATAGTATCTTCAGGAGCATGCCCCAATACATCGCTAAATTTAATATGCATCAAAGGTCCTGAAAACATTTCACATAAAATTTCAACATGATCCGGAACTGAAATAAACTGAGTATTTCCATCTTCATCAACTCTTGTAGGAACATTAATTTTGGTCAGTGCCTGTACAGTAGCAGCGTCTCCCACCCATCGCATAATCGCTTCATACCAAATACCCAATCCCATGATGTTATAACCGCTCAAATCTCGGCTTTGCCTCCAATGAAAAGGTTTTTCTCTGTCTATAAAACCGCCTTGAGTTACTGAGGCATCAATTGAAATTATGTCTCCCAAATAACCTTCAGCAATCATTTTTTTGATAGTTTTATCAAGATTCAAAGTATGTGGAGCAGGAACAATTTGAGTAATTAATTCAGGATACATTTTAGAAGTTTCTAACATTAAATGTGCTTCAGCAGCAGTAGCACTCATCCTAGCTTCTGTCATGACATGTTTTCCATTTTCTAAAGCTGAAATCACCATATTTGAATGCATATATGGCCAAGTACCTATACATACAGCATCATTGTTTGGATCTTCTAATAATTCCGCCCAATTTTCATGCACAACTTCAATACCGTACTCGTCTGCTACTTTTTGTCCAGATTCTTGAGATCTGTTACATACACTTTGAATAAAAACATTACCCTGAGAATTAAAACCCGGAATATGCCTTAACTTAGTATTACCACCTGCACCAATTAATCCAATATTTATATTATCTGCACTCATAAATTTTTCCTCCAGAATTTATTTCCCAATCATACTTGATACAACCTGTAATTACACAAATAAAATCTACTAACGAAACTTAATACATGAATTAATTGACTGTAATAGTTAGTAATGATAATTTTTTACTATATTGAATCAATCAAATAATAATCAATCCATATTCACTTCTTTTGTTCACAAAAATTTTAGATGGTTCTTTTTGGCATCATTTGCTTCTTGGTTAGCTTTAAATATGCAAATTACTGCTAGAAGCTGGTTAATTCTGAGACTTACTGAAGATTCACCATTTTTACTTTCAATTATGACTCTAGCTTTTGCACTACCTATGACTTTTTTCTCTCCAATTACTGGAGTTTTAGCAGATAGGTTTTCTAGAAAAAAACTAATTACTATTAGTCAATTCTCGAATGCAGTAGTAATAATTATTCTAGCTTTACTAGATTATTCAGGATTAGTTCAATACTGGCATGTTGTATTAATAGCTTTTTGTAACGGCTCATTAATGTCTTTAAATATGCCAAGCAGACAAGCTATGATCTCTGATTTAGTCCCAGAGAACAAACTGATGAATGCCATCTCTTTAAGTAATACTAGCAATAATCTTTCTAGGGCTTTCGGGCCAGCAATTGCTGGAATCCTAATAATTTTAATTGACACATCCGGAGCATTTTTAGCAGTATCATTCACATTTTTAATGTCTGCGTTAATTATTTCCCTGATTAGTTACAACAAAACTAAACTAGATCAAAAATCGAAATCTTTTATAAGCGATCTTAAGGCAGGAATCAGATATGCTTTTTCTAATGTAGAATTACGACCCCTATTCATATTAATGTTCGTTTCAGTAATGTTTGGATTTCCATATTTCGTATTAATTCCTGCCTGGGCAAAGGAAGTTTTAGGTATAAATGCAGATGGATTAGGGTACTTGCTAACGTCAATAGGATTAGGTGCAACAGTAGGGACATTTGGGTTAGCAGCATTGGGAAAAAGTTCTAAGAAAGGAAAAATCTTAATATTTTTCGGATTACTATGGGGGTTATCATTAGCAACTTTCGCACAGACAAACGAATACCTTATTGCCTTAATATTTCTTTTTTTCATAGGTCTTTCTAGTGCAGCATTCATGTCATTAACTATGACATTAATTCAAATAAAATCCGCAATTGAATTTCGCGGTCGTACAATGAGCTTGGCAATGATGACATTTGGATTGATGCCACTTAGTGCGGTACCATTTGGATCATTAGCAGAACAAATAGGAACTGCCAACGCTTTAAGTATCAGCGGGAGTTTATTATTTATTCTTACATTATTATATTTTGTTATAAACAAAAAAATAAGAAATATTAATTAGGGAGACAAAATGTCCGTAGAATCAAGAATAAAAGAATTAGGGATTGTATTACCAAATTCTCCTGCCCCTGTAGCGAACTATGTTCCTGTTGTCAGAACAGGGAATTTGATTTATTTATCAGGAGTGGGTCCTGCTCCCAAAACAGATGGAAGCGAATTCAAAGGCAAACTTGGAATAGACTTAAGTGTTGAAGATGGATATGAAGCAGCTAGGCTAACCGGAATAAATATAATATCTAGACTTAAAGGATATTTAACTGATTTAGAAAAAGTTTCCAGAATAATTAAAGTTTTATCAATGGTAAATGCTAGCCCAGATTTTTTTGACCCTCCAGCAGTATCAAATGGATGCTCTGACCTATTAGTCGAAGTGTTCGGAGAAAAAGGCAAGCATGCTAGAAGTGCAATAGGAGTAGCTAGCTTACCAGGAAACTGGCCAATAGAAATTGAAGTTATTGCAGAAATTACAGATTAATTTTTAAATTTTTACCTTCATTTTTTCATTTAACAAAGAAGGAACAATTGTTCCATTAATGATGTGTTCACTTACTAAAGTTTCAACGTCATCTACATCAACAACATACCAAGTTCCCTGATGATCAACACCATATATGATTACACTAGCTTGATCCATTTCACATAATCCATGTTGACTTGTACAGCCTACACTTGATAAATAAACATCATTACGTAAATCATTTGCAGCCAACACTTCAGCAAATTTCTTTTTCACATCTCCACCACCTTTATCACCACAATGTCTTTCATCGTCTCTTACGACATCACAAACCAATACATGCTGTTTAAATTCTGGCATAATTTCCCTCTCAAATTTCCTCTCAAATTTCTATCGATTCTAACAGTGTCTCCTATTAGAGACAATTATGGTATCTTAAAACAAAAATTAGGATTTATATGACTTCTCAAAAAAGATTAGATGGAAAAACAGCTTTAATTACAGGAGCCAACTCAGGTATTGGAGCTTCTTGTGTAAAACTTTTCTCAGCGCAAGGAGCTAACATAATTGCTACAGATATAGATCGAATGAACTTTAACAATGAAATCATTCAAATCCAATCAGACGTTACAAAATCTGATGAAGCCAAAAAACTTATCAATGATATTTTGATCAGGTTTAAATCTATAGACATCCTTGTCAATAGCGCAGGAGTAACTAGTCGAAACGCAATTCCTGACACAAATAATGATGAGGAAATTTGGGACAGAGTAATGGAAGTAAATGTAAAAGGCATTTTTATAATAAGTAAATATGTAATAGAAGTGATGAAAACACAAAAGCAAGGTTCAATAATTAACCTTGCTTCCATAATGGGTGTCGTGGGTTATCCCGAAACATTAGGGACTCCTTTAAATCCATACCCTCCTTCAAAAGGAGCAGTTATTCAATTAACAAAAACCCTCGCAAATCATGTAGCGCAGTATGGAATTAGAGTTAATGCGATTTGTCCGGGATTTATCGAAACAAATATGACTAAATCGCTAACGAAAAACCAATCTACGAAAAAAATTATTGAAGGACTTCACCCTATGGGCAGAATGGGTAAAGCTGAAGAAGTGGCTAATGCTGCACTATTTTTAGCATCTGACGAATCTTCATTTATTACAGGATCAAACCTACTGGTTGATGGGGGATATACGGCTAAATAATTAATTTATCACTATTTTGTAATTTAGCAGTTTAGATTTATACACTTCTTGATGAATTGATTTGATAGCATCATTATTTGGGATGTCTACTGAAAGTATCCTACTTTGAATATCAAAACCTGATTTTTGTAGATATTCACATCTATTTAAAAAACGTCCTATAGTATGCTTTTCTCCACCTAAAAACACATATTTAATTGTAGATTTATGTGGGTCAAATAAAGATTTTGTAACTTCGCAGGTTTTATCAAAAAGTTCTCTGATCAATCTTTCTCTACTTCTTTCAAACCTTCTTTGAGAAGATCCACCAGCACGATGTCTATTTTTCATTTGTCTAGTATCAGTTTTAGAGCTTATTAATTGATCTCCTTTTAAAACCCCTATTGCAAACCTCCCTAACCTAATAAGTATTACTCCCACTTCAAATGAAGAATCAAACATATCTTCCAACATTATGGTGTCATCTCCTTCAATAATTGCATCCATAGAAAAAGGAAATGGAGGAATAATTACAGAAACATCCATATCTCTACGAATTATCATATACCCCGTATTTGACTCATCTAATTGTTCGACTAACTTTTCTATAACGGGACCTGAAATTTTAGCGGTAATAGATCTAGATGCATTTTTTTCAACAGGAGCTAAATAAACCGTTTTCTCTGTATAAAATTGTTCGGACATTTCATGAATGAATTTCATCAAATCTGTGGGGTTGATGAATATTTCTGACTGTTTAATTATCTGTATTTTTGTAGACATATATTTAGCAATTTAATATTAATACAAATACTAATCAAGATCTGTGTGCGTTGCACTAATAAATTTAAAATTTTACAATCTGCATGAGAAATTTTAGGGGGAATCATGAGAATCTCATTAACAGCTGACCATAATGGATTTGAACTCAAAAAAGAATTACTCGAATATATTACATCTTTGGGACATGAAGCCATAGATTTAGGACCTTACGAATATGATTCCTCTGATGATTACCCTGATTTCGCAAAAATTATATCCAACAATGTTTCACAAAAAGAAACAGATAGAGGAATCATGATTTGTGGAAGTGGTGTTGGAGCATCAGTCGCTGCTAATAAAATTAAAGGAACACGAGCTGCGGTGTGCCATGATATTTATTCAGCTCATCAAGGTGTTGAGCATGATGACATGAATCTTCTATGTATAGGCTCAAGAATTATCGGAATAGAAGTAGCAAAAGAACTTGTAAAGGCATTTATTGAAGCTAGATACACCGGAGAAGAAAGGCATTCCAGAAGATTAAGTAAAGTTTTGGATATGGAATCAGAATTCAATAAAGAAGAACATCTTAGTGATCTTCAAAAAAGAGAAAATGTATTGAATGAAGAAATTGAAGAATTGAAAATTTTAAATGATAAAAAAGCTTTTCAAAGCCGTGCCCTTAAATTTTCAGGAATCGGCATATTCATAGTACTTTTCTTGATCCTCATTACATCATTACTCGAATAAAAGGAACTCAAATGGTTTTATCAGGAGAAGATTTAGAAACAATTAAACAGAATGCCACAGAACATTTTTGGCCTCATGCAAAACAAACTGACGATATGTTTGGAGACAATGGAATTACTCTAGTAGATTCAGCACAAGGAGTATGGGTAGACGACACTGAAGGAAACCAATGGTTCGATACATTATCTAGCATGTGGTTGGTCAATCTTGGTCACGGAAGAAAAGAAATAGCTGATGCAGTTTACAAACAAATGCTCAATATTTCTTACTCACCGGGAGGGAGCGTTACTCCTGTTACTGCAGAACTAGCAGCAAAAGTTGCCTCTATGGCTCCCGATAAAGAATCTAGAATATATTTTGTTAGTGGTGGGTCAGAAGCGGTTGAGACTGCCATGAAAATGGCCAAAAATTTCCAATACAATATTGGAGAACGAAATAGATGGAAAATTATTAGCCGAAGAGGTTCATATCACGGAGGAACACTTGCGACAATGAGTTTAGGAGGAGGGGTTTTCACTTCATCCAGATTCGGGCCATTAGTGCCCGGGAATATTCATATTGAACAACCAGACACCTATAGAGGACGATGTTGCTCTAGTAAAGGTGGGTGTACCTTAGAATGCGCTAAAGAGCTTGAAAGAACAATTCTTCACGAGGGGCCTTCGTCAGTGGCAGCTTTCATTGGAGAGCCAATTTCCGCCGCTGCAGGAATACATATTCCCCATCCTGAATATTGGCCAACAATTAGAGAAATTTGTGACAAATATGGAGTGGTTTTAATTTGTGACGAAGTAATTAATGCTTTTGGAAGAACTGGCAAAGTTTTTGCTACAGAACATTGGGGAATTACACCAGATATTACCACTGTAGCTAAAGCACTAACTAGCGGATATCTACCGATTGGGGCTGCTATAGCTAGTAAAAAAATATCAAGTGAATTCGAAGGATCAGATGATTCTGTTTTCAGACAATTAATCACATTTGGAGGAAATCCAGCTTCCTGTGCTGCAGGGATTGAAAATTTAAGGATTATGGAAGCTGAGGATGTTGTCCAAAATTCAGAAAGTATGGGAGATTACCTTTTTGAAAAACTCCAACAATTAAAGAACCATGAAATAGTAGGAGATGTTCGAGGAGGAAAAGGCCTTCTATGCGCAGTAGAGTTAGTCAAAAATAGAGAAACTAAAGAAAAATTTGAACCCGAATTTAAATTATCTGACAAGGCAACTTTCTTGATGAAAGAGCATCATCTTTTTGGAAGAGCAGGAGATGTAATTCCCATTGCTCCTCCTTTATGTATTAATACTGATGAAATAGATCATTTTGTGTCACAATTAGACATGGTAATCACAAAACTAGAGGCTAATTTTTAATTGGATTCAACTCATTATGAAATTTGCATAGTAGGAGCTGGAATTGTAGGACTTTCTACTGCATATTTTTTGGCTAAATCAGGGTTAAAAGTAGTAGTTTTAGACAAAGATTCTATCGGAAGTCATGCATCAGGATTTGCATACGGAGGACTCAGTCCACTTGGAGAAGCTGGAGACCCAGAAACTATATTACCTGTATTTGATCTAGCTCAATTAGGGATGAAAAAACATCTAGAATTTTCTTCAGATATACCTGAGTTGTCGGGTATTGATTATGATTTCAGATTTAGACCTGCAATCGATTTAGTATTTAACGATGAAGAACTCACAGAAGCTAAACAACAAATAAAATGGCGCCAACAAGTAGAGAACTATAAAGTTGAATTTATTGATAGAAAAAGCGCTCTAGAAATAGTCCCTAACTTAAATAATGAAATTATTGGTGCCACATATACTGAGGGAGTATGTGACGTAGAACCTTACAAATTAGTGTTAGCACTTACTCAAAGTTGCGAAAAATTAGGGGTTGAAATCTTAAACAAAGAAATTACAGGAATCCAAATTGAGAATCATTTAGCCACCTCAGCTTCTACAAAGCATGAAAAAATATATTTTGAAAAATTAGTGCTTTGTATGGGCCCTTGGTCAGGAAACATCTCGAATTGGCTAGGAGTTAATGTTCCTATCAGACCATTAAAAGGACAAATTCTTAGATTAAAATCTGAATCTGTACAACTAAATGCATCTGTAGGATACCTCCACAACTATGCTGTAACTAAACCCGATGGACTCATTTGGGCTGGCACTACTGAAGAAGATATAGGATTCGAAGATTCTCCAACCCCATATGGTAGAAATTCAGTTTTAGGATCATTAACACATATGATCCAGGGATTGGATGAAGCTGAACTCGTTTATCAAACTGCATGCCTTAGGCCATTGAGTAAAGATGGAAAAGTAATCTTGGGACCTGCCCCACAAACAGAAAACGTATTTTTGGGTACAGGAGCTGGAAGAAAAGGAATTTTGCTTGGACCAGGTATAGCTAAAATTACAGCGGATCTAGTGATGAATAAACAACCTGAAATTGACATTTCCGCATTTAGTGTTGCTAGATTTTCTTAAACGGATACATCTTTCCATTTAATAAAAACCCCAAATATGTTGATCTAACAAAAACCTTGTAAGTAATTAATGTCAGAAATAAAGTAGAAAAAATAGCAATCAAAAATTTAATTTCCGGTAAAAGAGAAAATTGGAACAGATAAAAACCAATTAAATTGACTATCGGAAGATGGATTAAATACATCCAATAAGCTGAATCTGACAAAAACCTTCCAATAGGATTGAATTGATTGATCTGTGACTCAAACAAACCTATTAGGCCAAACGAAATTAATATTGAACCTGTAACTTTAATAGGTTGATTTATTAACCAAATTAAATCATGTAATTCGTTTAATTCTTGAGGTGGTAATTTGTATTGAAAATCTAAATATAAATGATTTTCAAAAATCAAAAAAACACAAGATACTATTAATCCTATAATCATATATTTTTTCCAATTAAAAACTAGAAAATTTAAAAAGTTCAAATCTTTATAAATGGAGTATCCCAAAAGAAAATATAAACTAGTAGCGAAGGGATTTAAAATTAATTCCCCTCCTGAAAAAAGGATGAAAAATGAAATTAATAAAATTAAAACCATAGGCAATTTATGCATAAAAACGATCTTATTTAGCAATTCAAAGAAATGTGTATTTTTAATAAAAATATTCAATGGTCTAATCGCACAAGAAACAAAAACAAATATTAGTAAATGCCATAAAAACCATAAGTGATGAGGATATCCTTCAAGTGTGAAAGTAATATTAATCTCATTTTTCCAGCCATACATATAAATCCAAGGTAGAGTAACCATCATGACTGGAGAAAAAATAAGTATTGGGATTCCGATCCTAACAAGCCTGTTAGTTAACCATTTTTTCCATGTTTTTCTTTCAATCAATAACTTTGCAAAAAATCCAGCTAATATAAAAAAGAGTGGCATTCTCCACAAATGTATAAAATGAAAAATAAACGAAATTGCAGAAGATGACTTTGGATCAGATGGCCAAAATCTTTCAAAACCCGAAACAAAAGGCAAAGCAGCATGCAACACTATCCCAAGTACCATTGCAATTCCTCGCAATGCGTCTAATCCATGAAATCTTTGATGATTGATCACGAAATAAATTATTGTAGAGGTGAAAACTCAAACGGAAGCAGAATTTTACTCTCTTGAGACACTAATGGAGTCCTATCTTTTGGTGGCCATACTCCTTTTTCCACTACAGTTCTTCTCGTTTCAGATCTATGATCTAAACTTGAATAAGCCCATATATGAATCATTTTATTTAATTGTCCAATTTCACTATACCAACAGCCGACAAATGGAGAATATTTTTTCCTCTCTTCAATAGATTTTTCCCATGCTATCAATGCTTTTGGGAGATCTCCTTGAGCAAACATATAAGTTCGCATTTCAAAAATGGGCCCAATTTTCTGAGGAGTCAAATCATCCATAAATTTCGCTGGTATCATAATTTCAGAATTCAATCGTTCAACAATTCCAGTCCCATCAGGAGGCCAAATCCCATCTTCAACAGTTTGAGCCCTAATCTGAGTTCTCTCTTGCAAATCTTTATAAGGCCAAATATGAATTACTTGATTAAGAAGGCCAATTTCAGTGTAAAAATACCCTCCTAGTTGAGAATATTCTAATCTTTTATCCAATTTTTCTTTAACTCTTTCTCCAAAAACAGGAACAGAACCAGGCTTTAGATCATAAGTCCTAAATTCGTAGATCATATTTTTACTCCTAAAAATAAAAAGTTACAATAATGTAATTAATCTAACATAATAAACAAATCAAAAACAGAAAATGATATGAAAATATTAGTTACAGGTGGAGCAGGGTACATAGGAGCTACTATATGTTCAGCTTTATATGACCAAGGCCATGAAGTAGTAGTAATAGATAATTTATCTTCGAGCGTAAAAAAAACACCTTCTTTAGAGAATTTTTACGAATTAGATATTGGAAATATTGA
>QCNV01000017.1 GCA_003213095.1 SAR202 cluster bacterium AG-426-M11
AATACATGGTCAGAAACTTCATCTATGCAGTAGTCTGGGACATATGTTACGGCTATCCCTTTTTGAGTAGCTGTAGATACATCAATATTATCTACCCCTACACCAAATCTTCCTATAACAACACATTTTTTTGCTGATTCAATAACGTTATGGTTTACATTGGCAAAACAAGTTAATATCGCATCACATTCCTTTGCCAAATTTATAAGTGTTTTTTCATCTGTTGATGGAGAAATTACAACATTTGCTCCAGCATCTTCTAGTATTTTTTTTTCTGGTTCAATTGATGGCCAAACATAATCAGTTATGAGTACTGTCCAGTTCATATGTTCCTCTAGTTTGTGAAATTTTTGGGCATTGCCTTAAACATACATCCTTCTACAAATATCTCAAAAAAATCTGGAGTTGTTTCAAGCTCAACATGCTGGATTTTAGAACAAATTTCTTCTATTCGATCTCTTAATTTGGTAGATTTCAACATTAAAGTAGCACCCTCTAAAGAAGCATTTCCTACCTTTTTAATTTTTTCTGGAGGGAAGTTGGCTATGAACCCTATATCTACAGCGTTTTGTGAATTGATATAGTTGGCAAACCCTCCTGCAAGATACAAGTAATCTATAGAATCTACTGGTAGTCCAAATTTTCGAAGAGTAATGTACTGTCCACAATAATTGGCAGATTTTGCTTGAGCCAATGAGCTGATATCTGCTTTGGAAATTGTCATTTTTCTTGATGAATCAAATTCAAATTCTTGTTTGTTGTCAGATAGAACACCTAAATCATTCATTAAATTAGATTTTCTTAATTCAGCGAGTAAATCTACTAATCCCGAACCACAAATTCCCTCTGCAGGTTGATTGCCTATTGTTTTAGAAATTACTGATCCATTGATTATTTCTAATTTTTCTACTGCACCATCATATCCTGGCATCCCATATTTGACCTCACCACCTTCAAAGGCCGGTCCAGCTGGACAAGATGAAGCATACATTTTATTTTGATTTCCTATTATTACTTCAGTATTAGTCCCGACATCAACTAACATGATATTTGAGTTACTTTCGTCAATTTGAATAGTTAAAAGATCTGCTGCTATGTCTGAACCAATATGTGAGCTGATTAAGGGGCCACTATATACTCTTGCTTTAGGAAAAATTCGTATACCTAATGTTTCTGCAGATTGTTCAATAGATGTGTTTGTGCGGGTTCCATTTTCAAAATCAGTTTGAATAATAGATTTATAGGGTTTTTGTCCCACCGGTTCAACATTTATACCAAATAGAATATCCCTCATAGTGGTATTCCCCACTAATACACAATCATAAATTTGTCTCCTATGAGCACTAATGTTTTTGCACATTTCGCCAATTTCAAAATTAATAGCTGCAACTAAAACGTTTTGTAATTCACCTTGATTTTTACCACTATCATAAGAAATTCTATTCATGACATCAGATCCTCCGAAACGTTGAGGATTTTCAAAAGAAGAAGTGATTAGAGGTTTCATGTTTTCTAGATCAACTATTTTTAGTACGACGGTAGTTGTCCCAATATCGCCAGATAATCCTAAAATTTTCCCTCTGTATCTATCTGAATCGATTTCATCAATAAATACTCTGCCATTTTTTATGGTCACCTTAGGAGAAGATTCAATATCTCTAGTAATTGAATTTGTGAGAATTCTTGGCTGTCTTCTTAGAGTGGAAAATTCAACTACAGAATCTAAATCTTGAACAGTTGCTTGGCATGCTAATCTGTACCCCTCTTTTAGAAAATCCTCTGATTCAGATAGAGGGCTTAATGCATCTTTTCCATTTTTTATATGTACTATGCATTCATGACATGACCCATTCCTGCTACATGCTGTAGGGACTCTTATTTTAAGAAAATCTGCATAATCAAAAATTGTTTTGTCAGGCAAAGATTCATGTTTGAACCCATCAGAAAATACTGGTGACATTCTATGAATCCCATGCAGATCTGTAATCTAAATCATCGCTACCTGTGCACAAGTATAGCCCTTGAATTTCATCTGTCCTATTTTGGTTTCTACATCCAAATTTTGCTGTGCATCGGTCTGCTACATTTTTGTACGGACATCTCCACTTAGAAATTTCCGTGACTGTTGAAGAGATATCTCTAAAAATGAGATCTAACTTTGAAAGGCTTTTATAGTATTTCTCTTTGTCAATTTGATCCATTTAATTCTCATATTCTACAAATTGTTTAGCTAAATCAACACATGAAATAGCATCTTTTCCAAATCCGTCTGCTCCCATTTCGTCTGCAAACTCTTGTGATAAAGGTGCTCCTCCAACCATAATTTTTACAAGGTCTCTCATTTCAATTTCTTCAAAAGAGCTAATGGTTTTTCCCATATTTGGCATTGTTGTTGTTAATAATGCAGACATACCTAATATTTCTGCATTATGTTCTTCTACTGCTTCTATAAATTCTTCTGAAGATGTGTCAACACCTAAATCTATTACTGTGAATCCAGCTCCTCTAAGCATCATGATACAAAGATTCTTGCCAATATCATGTAGGTCTCCTTTTACAGTTCCCATGATCACTTTACCTATGGGTTCTATGCCTGAAGCTGACAATATGGGTTCAATATGTACCATTCCTGCTTTCATCGCTCTTGCAGCAACAAGGACCTCTGGAACAAAAATTAAGTTGTCTCTAAATTTAATTCCAACTATAGCCATTCCAGCTATTAAACCTTGGTCTAATATAGTATTAGCGTCAAAACCATTTTCAAGAGCTTGTTTGGTTAACTCGTCCACTTGAGTATTATTTCCTTGAATTAAATTCACAGAAATTTCTTGCATTAAACTATCGGCGTGATCCCATAATTTTCTGATGTGAGCTTTTTCTTGAGAATTAGCGACGTTATCTAATTCATTTTCTAATGTTTGGTTCGTAATGGGCATGAAAACTCTTTTTTTTTAAATAAAGCTAATTATACGATGGTTTTTTTGTTAAGAATGTTTTTTTTGAGTCCATTCAATTATTGCTTCAGGAATTGCCATAAGATTTTGTATTTTTGTAGACAAAGGAACAGCACATTCAGGACCTATCATTTGCACTCCTGCGTCTAAGCATTTGAAAACTTCCTCTTTGACTGTAGTAGGATCTTTGGCATATAAAGTTTCTGGATTATTAATATTACCAACTAGTTTGATTTTTCCGTTAACGGCTTTCATTGATTCAAATGGGTCATTTTTAGAATCAAAATGGAAAGCGGACATTCCAGTTTCAGAAATATATGGCATTCGATCTACAGTTTGTCCGCAAATATGTAGGATTAGTGGGATTGGTAAAGCTTCTACCATTTCTTCGTGAATTTCTTGTAGGAATCTTTTGTAATACTGCCCGCTTACCAAATCTCCTGTTGCGTGGTCAGGAAATGTAAGGGCATCTGCTCCAGCATCTATTTGTGCTTCACCAAACAAAACAGAAATTTCTTTTAATTTTTCGAGGCATTTTGTTGTTTCTTCGGGATTATCTATAGTTCCTAATAAAAAGTTTTCTACTCCAAATACATGGTAAGCTAAAGTCCATGGCCCCATAGTTTTTCCTAAAATTGCTACAGAATCTCCAAATTCTTGTTTTAGAATTTTTATGGAACCTGTAATTGCCTTAATATCTCTGTGGGATAGGAAATTTTTAGGTACTTTGATGTCTGAAGATGACTTCCAAATAGGGTTTGACATTCTAACCGTGGGCCAATTGTCTTTTTCTTCCCATTGCATATCACATCCTAAAGCAGATGACTCTTGGATAATACTGAAATAAGGTGAAATGGAATCAAACCCTAATTGAGTATGGCCTGTTGCAGCAAGTTTGGCGGCTAATTCAGGATCCTGACATGCCTGAGGAAAAGGGGCTTCTGCAAAATCCATTAATTCAACCGTGGCTATGTTGGTTGGATTGACTGCTGGAGTTCTATCAACAGGTAGCCCGTTTAGTGCGTTCATTACTCTTTCTTTTGGGGACAGAGATGAAATCATATTTATTACCTAATTATGTTTGGCTAAATCCTAATGTGCTTGTAGTCATTTGTCCACGTTGAGCTTCGGCCTCTAACATCGCGTCTACGCTAGTCAAGTTTCTTGAATAGGGTAATAACATTTTGATGAGTTTGTCATGGTTTTTACCGCAAGAGAAAGACAATCTATTATTATCGTCTAAATATAGTCCTCCGTATTTCACAAAACCAGCATTGATCATCCTAAGGCGGATTTTTGCCTTTGTATCATTAGAATTTAAATTTACGAGATATGCGTTATTAATATTCTTAACTGTGATTTGAAATGGTGATTTAGAATCTTTAATTTGAATTTGATTGTCTGGAAATTTGTAATCTGATGGTTTAGATACAACTTGCGCAAAGAGAAATTTTAAAGGTTGGATATGATTAGATCCGCATTCAAAGAATAATTGATTTGATGAATTTTCTAGTAATTTTAGTCCTAATAATTTTTCAAATTGTTCACATATAGACAAAATTCTAGAGCTTGTTTCTGGTAGATGGCTAAATGACCATATTGTGTAAGTAGATTCTTTTAAATATAACCCAACTGAAATGTCATTAAATTGTTTGTCAATTGGAAACAAAGAAACACAATCACCAAAATATTCAGTAATTTGTGAAGGGGTTGGATGGAAGTTATTTGTTGATTGCATTAGATAACGCTTTGATGTGTTCAGGGCTAGTACCACAACAGCCCCCAATGATGTTTACTCCCACATCTTTTAATTTCATAAATTGTTCAGCCATGTACTCGGGGGTTTCAGGGTAAAGAATTTCACCTGAGACTAACGATGGTATACCTGCATTGCAATTTATCATCATGGGTTTATCAGTTGAATTACGCATTTTGGAGGCGATTTCTATCATTCTTTCTATACCATTCCCGCAATTCGCTCCTATCACTTGTGCCCCAGATTGTTCTAATTTTTTGGCTGCATCTTCAGGAGTCACTCCCATCATTGTGAAAAATCCTCTAGGGCCTAGATCGAAAGTCATTGTAGCCATGGCCAACATACTTGTATTTTCTCTCACCGCCTGAAGTGCTATTGACGTTTCATCTATATCTAGCATTGTTTCAATTACTACGCAATCTGCGCCACCCTCCTCTAAAGCTAATGCTTGATTTTTGAATGAGTCATACATTTCCTGATTTGACACTAATCCTAAAGGTCGTAAAAATTCACCTGTAGGGCCTAATGATCCGCATACAAATCCATGTTCTGGTGCTTGGCTTTTTGCTAGTTGTGCAGCTAATTTGTTGAATTTGAAAACTGAATCCTCAAATCCGTAATGTTTTTGTCTGAATACTGAACCTCCAAATGAGTTTGTCAAAACCATGTCAGAGCCTGCTTCAAAATATTCTCTAGCCATTTTTTTGATTACTTCAGGATGAGAGACATTAAATTCTTCAGGACATCCTCCAGGTTCTAATCCGTTTTTTTGAAGGTATGTCCCTGTTCCTCCATCAGATATGATAGTTTCACCTTCATAGATTCTATTTAAAAGTTCTTGAGATTTGTCAGATAGGTTTGTCATAATTTATCCACTTTTCAATTGACCCAGGAGATTCATTTCGGCTTCCATTTTTGATTTGATCTCTGATTTTTGATACAAAATTTTCTGGTACACCTTCATTGTAATATTTGGTTAGTTTATCAATTGCGATTTCTAATGTCATATTACTTTTAGATTCTATCCATTGCCATCCATCTAAATATGCATCTGTTCCCATACTACCGTCAAACATCGCAATAGCATCGACAGCTTGTTGAAACCTTTGGTCTAATTCAATAGAACGTTTAATAGAAGAGTTTTCAACTAATATTTGAACAGGAATCTCTTTCCAGTACATTATTTTAATATTTATCATTGTTTTTACATCTTTTTAGGAGCTGATATTCCCATTAAATCTAAACATTTTTTTAAAACTATTCTGGTTGCGTCAACAAGTTGCAGTCTTGCATTAGTCATTTCAAATTCTGTTGGATTGTCTGAAATCACTCTGCAATGTTGATAAAAAGTATGAAAATCAGAGGCTAGATCGGTAGAGTAATGAGCAAGATGGTGAGGCTCTAAAGTTTTTATTACTACTTCTATCATTTCATGAAAATCTAGCATTTTGTGAATCAATGAAATTTCGAAACTTGAATTTAATTTACTTAAAGTGGAAGGACTTAGTTTGTGTCCAATGTTTTTAGCATTTTCAAGTATCCCACATGTACGTGCATGAGCGTATTGAACAGAATAAACTGGATTTTCAGAAGATTGAGAGGTTGCTAAATCTAAATCAAATTCTAATTGACTATCAGGAGATCTGGATAGGAACATGAACCTACACGCGTCTGCACCAATTTCATCAACTAAATCAGTCAAAGGTATTGCTGTTCCAAGTCTTTTAGATAATTTTTCTGAAATTTCTCCTTTTTTAAAGCGAACCATTTGTACAAGGATAAATTTTAATTTTTTTGTATCTATATTTAAAGCAGTTAAGGCAGAATTTAACCTTGGAATTTGTCCTTGATGGTCAGCTCCCCAGACATTTATGACTTGATCAAAATTTCTTATTGAGAATTTATCAAAATGATATGCGATGTCGGTAGAAAAATACGTAGGTGTAGAGTCACTTCTCAAAATTACATTGTCTTTTTCTTGCCCAAGTTTAGTAGTCTCAAGCCATTTTGCTCCGTCTCTGTCTATTAAAAGGTTTTGTTTATCAAATCGATCTAAACATGTTTGGAATTGACCATTATTAAATAAGCTTTTTTCACTAAACCAATTATCAAAATGTATTCCTAGTTCAGATAAAGAATCGGAAATTTTAGTCACAATTATGTTATGAGCTATTGATTCAAGTTCATTATTTAAATTTCCATGAAGAAACTTGTCAAAATGATCATTTTTTATTTGCTGAGCTACATCAATAATATCCTCTCCTGTATAAGAGTCTTCGGGGAGTTCAGTATTTATATTGAATAATTGTTGATATCTGATTTTTACTGATTCATTAAATTTTTCTATCTGTTTACCTGAATCATTTAGGTAATATTCATCAATTACATTGAACATGTTTTTACTGAGTACATTGGAAATTGTATCCCCTATGACTGCTCCTCTAGCATGGCCAATGTGTAAAACTCCAGTTGGGTTTACGCTCACATATTCGACTTGAACATTGGAGTTGTTCCCTATGTTCGAATCTCCAAAACTAGATGAAGCTTCTCTAATTTCATTGACTTGAGATTTAAGCCATTGTTTATTGATTACTAAGTTGATAAAGCCTGGCGCAGTCACTTTGCTACTTTCAATTAAGCTTTTGTTGTCTATGAAACTTGAAATTGTTTGAGCTATTTCTACCGGGGAAGCCGCATATTCTTTAGATACATGAAATGCAATATTTGTAGAAAAGTCGCCATAAGACCTATTCTTCGGTCTTTCAATGCTTACTTTTAGGTTTTTAGATAATTTTTTGCCTTGTGTTTCAATGAATTTATCTAATGCCGTTTTTATTTGATTTTCTAAAGTAACGACTATATTTTCCAATTTTTGCTCATTTAATGATTTTAATAGGGTTTATGGAAGTTTTATTTTTAACAACTCCAATTATTGAAACATCCTGTTCAGATACTTCACATTCCTTAATAAATTGGTCAAGTTTTTCTTGAGGGACAGATATTAATAATCCTCCAGAAGTTTGGGCATCACAAAGAAGTATTTTTTCTTCTTCTGTAATTTTATTACCCCAATCAATAGTTTTGTCTATTGATTCAAGATTTCTGATAGTACCTCCAGGAACTATTCCTTGATTTATCAAATTCCAAGTCCCATCTATTACAGGGACATTATTGATGTTGATTTCAAAATTTATTGAGTCGTTATAAGCCATTTCTTTTAAGTGCCCTAGTAATCCGAATCCAGTAATATCAGAGCAGGCGTTAACCCCAACTTTAGTCATGATTTCTGAAGCTTGTTTATTTAATTTAGCCATATTTTTTGTAGCTATATTTAAAGTTTGTTGAGATGTTTTGTTTTGTTTGGCAGCAGTTGTGATTATCCCAGTGCCTAAAGGTTTTGTTAAAATCAAATGATCACCCGGTCGAGCGCCAATGTTCGTTACTTGGTGTCCGGGTTTTATTATTCCTGTAACTGCTAGGCCATATTTAGGTTCAGCATCATTAATCGTATGACCTCCTACAATCAAAGTGTTTGCTTCTTTGGCTTTGTCTACTCCACCTTTTAGAATTTCTGAAAGGATAGAAAAGTCTAAATCTGAAGGGAATCCAACTATGTTTAAAGCAATTAAAGGTGTTCCTCCCATCGCATATACATCACTTAAAGAATTCGATGCTGAAATGGCTCCAAACAAATAAGGGTCGTCTACTATTGGAGGAAAGAAGTCGACAGTAGATACTAAAGCTGTATCTTCGTTTATTTTGTATACAGCGGCATCGTCACTAGTAGAGGAACCTACTAGTAGTCTAGGATCAGTGATCGTTGGTAGCTGGCTCAAAACTTGTTCCAGGTCTTTTGGACTTAATTTGGACGCTCAACCTGCGCAAGATGCTAAGGATGTAAGACTTGGAACGTCGTGATTATGATCATTCATTTTGGACTCTTTTAGTTCTTGGTTTTTTATTTCTTTCAATAATAGCGTCAGCTTTAATTCCAGTTTTAATTCTTCGCATTTCATCTTCTAGATATTTAAAATCTCTTTGTGGAAGTAAATGGAGTGTGTCCCAAAATGCTAAAGGCCATTTTTCGGGAGCCCATTTTTTAACATATTCTAAAGATGCTCCTACTTGTAATCCTTGAATAAATTCAGATTGATCTAAAATATAATTAGGTTTTAAATTTATTCGGATTTTGTATTCGTTAGGATTTCCTTTTGTAGGCCAAATTTCTGATGTGTCTTCGAAATATTTTGAAGAAATAGTTGCAGATGCTGTCCATATCATTTCAGATCTTTCGTAAAATAATACTCGATCGTTGGGTTGCATTCTTTGAGCCCGTTTTTTGTATTTAGGGCTCATTCCAAAAATAGAGTAACCTTTTTCACGAGTTATTTGAGCATTTTCTTTTGTTTCTACAAACATCCAATAATTTGATGCCATAAAAAATCCTTTATTTGGGTACAATGATTTTAACATTTAAACTGTCTATAAAATCAATTTAAAGGTAATGATATATAAGAGATAATTTATTAATGATTGATTCAAATAAAAAAGTTGCAATAATATTAGCTGCTGGAAAAAGTGTTAGATTTGGTGACATTGATAAAATGTTGTATCAAATTGATTCTCAAGCTGTAGTTACAATGAGTGTTAGGACTTTTTTTGAGTCAAATCTTTTTGATCAAATTGTCGTAGTTGCGAATGAAAGCAATTTTAATAAAATTCTACAATTGATGATAAATATTTCCAAGGAAATTGCAGTGATAAGGGGTGGTGATCGTAGGCAAGATTCTGTGAAATCCGCTTTAAATTTTCTTGGCGAGACTTATGATCATTTAGCAATTCATGATGGAGCTAGGCCATTTGTTTCAGAGTTAATGATTCATAAAGGGTTAGAATTACTAAAAGATTTTGATTGTGCAATTCCAGGTTATCCAATTACAGATACAATCAAATTAGTTGAAGATGAAATTGTCATTAAAAATATAGACAGGCAAAAATTATTTTTAGTACAGACTCCTCAATTTTTTTTGTATAAAAAACTGTTTCTCGCTTATCAAAATTTTGAAAATGAAGTGACTGATGACGCATCTTTATTTGAGTATTTTGGATACACAGTCACTGTTTTTCAAGGGGAAAAAATGAATTGGAAGCTTACAAATGAAAGTGATTTGAGGATTTTTGAAAAATTTTATGATATGAAATTTGAGAAATAATATGATTAGAACAGGTATAGGTTTTGATACTCATAGATTTTCTCCCGGGATCCCCTTGTTTTTAGGCGGAATAAATATTCCATTTGATTTTGGTCTTTTGGGATACAGTGATGGTGATGTTTTGATACATTCTGTAATCGATAGTATTTTGGGAGCCTGCTCTTTGGGGGACATTGGAGATTATTTCCCATCTGGTGATTCGGACTTTGAGAATATTTCTAGTTTAATTTTGCTAGAGAAAACAAATGAGATTATTAAAAAATCAAGTTGGGATATTGTGAATATCGATGCTACAATCGTTGCCGAAAAACCTAGACTCAAGAAATTTGTGGGAGAAATGGAGAATTCTATTTCAATTATTTTGAAAATATCATTGGATCAAATCAATATAAAATCTACTTCAACAGATGGCTTAGGGATGATTGGAAAAGGTGAAGGAATTTCAGTACTTTCTATAGCAACAGTTCAGAAATAAAATGAGAATTTACAACGCACTTTCAAAACAAACTCAAGATTTTAATGTGTCAAATGATACTGTAAATATGTATGTCTGCGGAATTACTCCCTATGACTCAGCTCATCTTGGCCATGCAATGTCAGCTGTTATATTTGACATGATTCGTAGATATTTTGAATTCAAGGGATTTAATGTGAACTATATCCAAAACTTTACTGATGTTGATGACAAAATGATTAATGCAGCTAATATCCAAAATATAGAAGTGTCTGAATTGGCAGAAAAAAATATCGCTGAATATTTAGATGAATTGAAAAGTTTAAATGTCAAAGTAGCTACCAAGTATCCAAAAGCCACTGAAGAAATTCCAGCAATCATAGAATTAATTTCACAATTGATTGAAAATAATTTCGCTTATGAAATTGATGGAGATGTTTATTTTAGGGTTAATTCAGATGAAGATTACGGGAAATTAAGTAATAGAAAGATCCAAGATTTGTTAGCTGGCGCTAGATTAGAAATTGATGAAAACAAAGAATTTCCCGCTGACTTTGCCTTATGGAAAAAATACAAATCGGGAGAACCTTTTTGGCCCAGTCCTTGGGGTAATGGTCGACCAGGTTGGCATATTGAATGTAGTGCTATGGCTTTGAAATATCTGGGAGATTCTATTGACATACATGGAGGTGGAATCGACTTGCTTTTTCCTCATCACGAGAATGAAATTGCTCAATCTGAATCTGCCACAGGCAGAACTCCATTCGCTAATTTTTGGGTTCATAATGGAACATTAGGTTATGGGGAAGAAAAAATGAGTAAATCTATTGGAAATGTGTTTAGTATTTCTTCTGCATTAGAACAATTTTCTTCTGATAGCTTAAGAATGTTTTTTTTGAGTTCACATTATCGTAGTCCTTTAATTTTTAGTGATTCTGCAGTTAATTCTCAAGAAAAAGCATTGGATAGACTTCGAAATGCAATTAAAATTGAGTCTCAAAATGGCGAAGAATTAGAGTATCGACAATATATTGATCGATTTATAGCAGCAATGGATGATGATTTTAATACACCAATTGCATTGTCTGTTCTTTTTGATTTGTCGAGGGACATCAATCGAGAGGCAACCAATGGTAAAAATGTGTTTCAAGCGCAAAAAACATTGCTGGAGTTAAGCAATGTACTTGGTGTGAAATTAGATTCTAGGAAAATTGAAAAAGATTCAAATGTGGAAGGATTTATTGATCTGTTAATTGACTTAAGATCCGTCATGAGAGATAAAAAAGATTTTCAAACTTCTGATTTGATTAGAGACAGATTAAATAGCTTAGGTGTTAAACTAGAAGATTCATCAGGTAAAACTGATTGGGATTGGATTGATTAACTGTTTATTCCAAACCAACTGCTAGCACTGACTATAGATATAGCTACAAACAACACCACTAAGAGAATCGTTACTCTGAATAAGATCAATTCTATTCCTCTTCTGGTTCTGTAAGAAGATTCTGCGGCTCCAAAGAGTCCTCCGCCCTGACCTCTAACTTGAATGAGTATGATCCCAATAAGTAAAACTGAAATTGTAATCATCAATATATTTATAATAGTAGCCATAACAAGAAATTATACAGTTTTATTTTAGTTTTAACAGTGTGAAGTTAAGTTTTGAAAGATTTGCTGATCAAATCTGCAAGTTTTTTAGAATCATGTCTGATTCGATTTTTTGTATCTACTATATCTCCAAAAATGACCTGTATGTTTTTATATTGATCTTGAGGAATTACGGGATTCACGTTATTTTTAGATTCAAATTGTTCAATATTATTGTTAATAATTACTGAGTCAAAAATATTTTTTCCTAAATGCGTTTTGATAGAATCAATATGGTCGTTGGAGTTGTAGTGATTAGTTTCACCATTTTCAGTTGCAACGTTACAAATTAAGATTTTTTTTGCTTTTGAATTTGTGATAGCATTTCTAATTCCATCAATGAGTAGATTAGGAATGATACTGGAATATAAGCTACCTGGGCCTACTAAAATAAGATCAGCTTCTTCAAGGCTTATGATTGCATTTGGGTTAGCTTGAATATTTTTGGGAGAAATCATAACTTTCTTAACTGCTTCACCATGAATTCTTATATTAGATTCACCTTCGATTTTTTTTCCTGTTTGTAATATTGCTGTTAAATCAATGGGAGATAAAGCTGAGGGTAAAATTTTACCGCTAATGTTGAGTAATTCACCTAAAATATTGATAGATTCTTCAAAGTCTTTTGTAATAGTTGCCAATGCAAAAAGGATTAGGTTACCTAAATTATGATTTTGTAATAACTTTGATGAGGAATTAAATCTGTAATTTAGTAAATCTATCGTAGTACTATCTGTGTTTGATAATGCCAATAAACAGTTTCTGAAATCTCCAGGAGGCAAAATACCGAATTCTTTCCGTAATATACCTGAACTGCCCCCATCATCCCAAACTCCGACTATTGCAGAAATATCGTTAAAAATTGTTTTAATACCTTCTAGTAGTACTGATAAGCCCGTTCCTCCACCAATAACTACTATTTTTTGTTCATTTTGATTTTTCAAATTAAATCTTTGTGATTTGATTGATTAATATTTCAGTAGCTATTTTAGGGTTCGCTTTACCTTTTGTTTCTTTCATTACTTGGCCAACTAGAAAACGAATTGCGGTTTCTTTTCCTTCAAGATAGTCCTCAACAGCAGAGGAATTTTGGGATAAAATTTCTGAAATGATTTGTTCTAGAGAATTTATGTCACTTATTTGAGTGAGTCCTAAATTTTCTGAAATTTCTGCAGGAGATTTTCCTTCTAACAGCATCTTGTCAAATACAGTTTTTGCCATCGTGCTATTTAATGTTTCATTACTAATCATTTGGATTAAACTTGAGAAATTTTCAGGATTAGTATCAATGTCTGATATAGGGGTTTGTTGTTCATTTAATAGTCTTGGCAACTCCACATTTAAGAAGTTTGCGCAAGTTTTTGCTGAAGTTTGAATATTTAAGTTTAATTTCTTACATTCATTAACTGTGTTTTCAAAAAAAGTAGAAATTGTTTCTTCAGAAATTAACAAGCTAGAATCATATTCTGATAAATGAAAAGTTTTGATGTATCTTTGAATTTTTTCAGCAGGTAATTCAGGGATATTGGCTTTGATTTCATCCACCCATTGATTAGAAATGATAATTGGAGGTAGATCTGGTTCAGGAAAATATCGATAATCAGCAGCAAATTCTTTAGTGCGTTGGCTTACAGTTTTTTCAGATTCATCGGACCATCCTCGGGTTTCTTGAATAATTTCACCTCCATTTTCAAGTAAGTTGATTTGGCGGATCTCTTCATATTTCAAAGCTCTAAAAACTGATCTGAAACTATTAACATTTTTGATTTCTACTTTTGTTCCTAAAGTAGTTTCTCCTTGCAATCTAATACTTATATTTGCATCACATCTGAAGCTTCCTTCTTCCATATTAGCTGTGCTTGCTTTGATTGATCTGACTATAGAATGAAGCTTAATTAAGTATTCATTAGCTTCTTCGGGACTTCGCATGTCTGGTTCACTTACAATCTCCATTAATGGCACACCTGCTCTATTAATATCAATTAGGCTGCAGGAAAGACCATTAGGGTCATTTTTATGAATTAATCTTGCAACATCCTCTTCTAAATGTACTCTAGTAACACCGATTGTTTTTTCTTTGCCATCCAATGAAATGTTTAGTTTGCCATTTATAGCAACAGGTAAATCAAATTGTGAAATTTGATACCCTTTCATTAAATCTGGATATGAATAATTTTTTCTGTCAAATTTGGTTTCATGATTTATTGAGCAGTCTATAGCTAATCCTGTTTTGATAATAAGTTCTACAGCTTTTTTATTTACAACAGGGAGTACTCCAGGCATGCCCATGCATACCGGGCAAACCCTAGAGTTTGGTTTAGCTTGTTGATAATCAGATCCACACCCACAAAACATTTTGCTTTTGGTTAAAAGTTGAGAATGAACCTCGAGTCCAATTACAGTTTCGTATTTTTTGTTCATAGAAATTTTTTTACTTTATTTGTAATTTATTAAGGATACTAATTACTTTTGAAATATACAATTATGGTAAAAAAGTGTTGAATTTTGTGTGAGTGTTAGCCGTTAGATTTACTTTTAATCCTGCAAATAAAGAGGTATGGATTTTGTGTTTACATTGTAAGATCTCATTAGTTGGCAGTTGGATTGAAAAGATATTTTCGTCGCCTGTAAATTTTTTATCTACTACCATACACATGCCTGTTGGAGAGACAGTGATTTCAAAATCAGTTGGTCTAGTTGCAACAGATACTTTTGTCCCATTAGTAAATTCACCTGATTTTCTTAAAGGCAAATCTCCCAGAACCGTACTTACGATTTTGTTTGAAATGATTCCCGGAATAAATTCACAAGTTCCACCTAAAATAGCTACGTTTTTTGTTTCAGGCCAAAAATAAATTTTATCAGGCGGATCTAATTGATCTATTTTACCTTCATCCATTACAGCAACCCTGTCAGAAATTGTGAAAGCTTCTTCTTTATCATGTGTGACAAAAATACATGCAGTTTTGCTTGATACTAATATTTCATTGATTTCATTTCTAACATTCTTCCTTAAGGATGCATCCAAATTGGACAAAGGTTCATCCATTAAAATTAAATCAGGTGTACTGGCTAATGTTCTAGCTAGTGCAACTCTCTGTTGTTGTCCGCCTGAAAGTTCGTTTGGAAATCTTTCTGAAAGTCCATTAAGTCTAGTAAGTTCTAGTAAATGTTTTAAGGTGGTAGTTTGATTTGAAGATTGATGACCAAATAGAATGTTTTGTTTAACTGTCATATGAGGAAATAATGCGTAATCTTGAAAGACCATTCCAAGATTTCTTTTATGAGTAGGGATATTAGTTTGTGGATTTTGTACTATAGAATTGGAAATTTTTATTTCTCCTTGATCAGGTGTTTCAAGGCCAGCTATTAGTCTTAAAAGTGTTGTTTTTCCACATCCACTTGAACCTAGTACCCCCAAAGTTTCTCCTTCAAATAGATCCAAAGATACATCGTTAACTGCTAATGTAGAATTAAACGATTTAGATAAGTTTTTACAAGATAGAACGCTCTGTTTTTTTATCATTAAGAAAAATCCAACTTACTTTTATAAAGAAATATTGCAAATATTATAGAGGAACAAAAAATTAAAATTAGTGAAGGAACTGCAGCTTTTGCAAAAAATGCTTCAGATGTGTAACTCCAAATTCTAGTAGATAAGGTTGGGAAGTTTAAGGGAGATAAGAATAATACTGCAGGAAGTTCTTTCATGGTTACGAAAAATACTAAGGATGAAGACATGATTAATCCTGGTCTCAAAATAGGTATAGTGATTCTGAAGGTAGACATGAGATTACTGTACCCTAATGTTTTTCCTGCATCTTCCAAGTTGGGGTTGATTTGTAATAATCTTGATTTGATAGGACCTAATGCAACTGGCAGGCAAAGAATTAAACACCCTGTTATTAACATAAATGTAGATTGATAAATAGGTGAACCAATTCTTGCTCCTATATAAACAAGTCCAAGTGATACAGAAATTGTAGGTAAAGCAAAACCAATGAAACTTAATCTCTCTAGTGATTTACTTAAAATGCTTTTATGTCTGATTGCTAAAAATGAAAGTGGAATTGCAAATAATATTACAGTAACTGTCGTTAGTATGGATATATAAACAGAATTGAATATGGGCAAATAATCAACTGAAACTATTTCACCGTGATAAATTCCTCTAATCAACCAAAAACTTAAAACGGATATTGGAACCAATAAAGAAAAAGAAAAAACTATCAAACATAACAATAAACCTAGGAGTTTAAACTTTTTTAGTTTGAGTATTAAAGGAGTTTTTTGGCCTACACTTTTAATGTTATGGTACCGAAAATTTCTATTCACTAAAGATTCGAAAATGATTAATTTCATCGCAATTATAAATAATCCTACTGAAAGAATAGCTGCAGAATGTGATCCACCTGTTTCATATTCTAAGAAAATTGCCCAAGTAAATGTTTTAAATCTAAGCAATGAAACTGCTCCAAAATCACTTAAAGTGTAAAGGCTTATTAGGAGTATTCCAGAAAAAATTGCTGGTTTGAGTTGAGGAATAATAATTTTGTAGATTATTTCAAAATCGTTAAAACCTAATAATTTTGCACTTTCTTCTATTTCAGGATCTATCCTGATTAATGATGCTCTTAATGTTAAAAATAAATAAGGGAAATTTAATAAAGATAAAACAATTACTGCTCCCCAAAATCCATAAAGATTGGGGATAGAGTTGATCTCAAAATAATTTGATATCAATTTGTAAAATAGGCCTTTTGGGCTGAATGCAGTCATGAAAAGATATGCGCCTACATAACTTGGTATGACCAATGGTAGGGCATGTAAAATTGTGAAAAAAAATTTAAATGGTAAATCTGTTTTGGTAGTTAGAATTGATAAAGGTAGGGCGATAATTAAGGAAATTATCGAAACTGTAGCTACTAAAGTGAGTGTTCTGATTACAATTAATAATGTTTGCCACCTGAAAATCCAGTCCCAAATATTACTGTCAGCATTAACAGATTTGAAAATCAAGTACACCAAAGGTGCAATTATGACAATTGTTAATATTATGGAGGGAATTAAAACCCAATAAGGTGTGTTGTTTTTCATGATATTTCTTTTTTGTATTTGATGAGTATGTTAACAAAAAAATTAAGCATACACTTACTAATTTTAACTTGTGTGTTGTATTGTCAAAGCGTAAAATTCCCAAAAAATCTAGGAGTCAAGATTGTTAGAACAATTTAAAGTACAACCAAAAGATCAAGTGATGGTTTCTGAAAATAATTTAAGAGAGACTGTTGAGGCCATATTTTCTAAAATGGGTTTGTCGAAAAATGATATAGAACTTGCAGCGGATGTTCTAATCAAAGCCGATATGAGAGGTGTTGAGACTCATGGAGTCTCCAATATGTTGAGGTCTTATGTGACCGGTTACGGTAATGGTGAAATTAATCCAAATCCAAATTGGAAAATCACAAGAGAAACACCTTCAACTGCAAATATAGATGGGGATAAAGGTATAGGCATTGTCATGGCTGCTAAAGCTATGGATATCGCTGTAGAAAAAGCTGAAAAAGTTGGTATGGGTGTTGTTACTATTCATAATTCAAGGCATTTGGGAATGGCTTCTTATCATGCATTGAGAGCTACTGAGAAAGATATGATAGGGATGTGTATGACTTCATGTCCTCCTAGTGTTTTGCCGACTTGGGGAGCTGAACCTCTTCTTGGAACTAATCCGATTGCAGTTGCAGCACCTGGTTTAAATGAAGGACCATTTGTATTTGATGCAGCTATGAGTGCTGTTGCAGGTAATAAATTAGGTTTAGCTAGACGAAATGAAACACAACTTTTAGGTGGGTGGGTGGCTGATGCTGAAGGTAATCCGATTATGAATGAAGTTGATCCCCCACCTCCAGGGTATGAAGGAGGTGCTTCTTCTTATCTTTTGCCCGTTGGAGGAACTCGCGAGTTAGGATCGCATAAAGGGTATGGCTTTATGTGTGTAGTGGATATTTTAGGAGGGATCATGTCTGGAGGAGGATATGGCATTAATCCGGGAAGGCCTAATTTTGGGCACTATGTAGCTGCATATAATATTGAAGCATTTATGGATACCGGGGAGTTTAAAGAAACTCTAGATGAATTTTTAACTATGTTGAAAACCAGTAAACCTGCACCTGGGCATGATCGTGTTATGTATCCGGGTCTTCCAGAAGTTGAAGAGTATCAAATTCGTAGTGAAGATGGAATTCCTCTCCACTACGAGGTAGTTGAATGGTTTCAGGATATTTGTGCTGAATTATCTATTCCTATGAATTGGAGAAAATAATTAGGCGTTTAATAATGTCTAAATGGGTTTGGCATTTCTCCAACAGGAACTTCAATTAATGTAGGTTGGTCTAGCTTTAAAGAAGAAATGATTGCTGATTTTAGTTCTTCGGCACCATTCTCAACACGAATTGCATTTACTCCAAAGGATTCTGCGAGTTTAATAAAGTCTGGGTTAGTTAGTTGGGCTCCATATTCTCGCCCATCAAACATGTTGACTTGGTCTCGCATTACATTTCCATATGCATTATCGTTAAATAAAACTGTTACTAGATTAATCTTATGTCTTACTGCAGTAGATAATTCTTGTACGTTAAACATGAATCCTCCGTCTCCAGATATAGCTACAACGGCTTTGTCGGGTTGAGCAACTTTTGCTCCCAAGGCAGTAGGAAATGCATACCCTAGGTTGCCGTAGTACGATGAGGTAATATATGTTCTCGGTTCGTATACTTCGAATCTGTTCCTACTGTAGTACCCTAGTTGAGTCATACCTGCAACTAATATTCCATCTTCTGGAAGTGCAGCACGAATTGCTTCAATGTAAGAATGTTGAGGTTCAATGATAGTATCAGGATTAAACCGCTTTTGTTTCATTGAAATTAATTCTTGTTCTCGGCTATCTTTTGGAGGGATTTGTACTTTTAGTTCACTTAACAAATTTTGTAAACTTTTTTTTGCATCTCCAAGAATTCCTTGAGTGTTTTTGTAATTTCTTCCAATTTCCTCATCATCAATGTCAATTTGTAAAATTTTCTGATTATTAAAATACTCAGTGTTGAGCATTCTTGTTCCTACAGCTATGACAAGATCAAAATCATTAATTTCATTTTCAAAAAAAGTGTCGTTTTTGAATCTGAAGCTACCCATAGACAGATAGTTTTTGTCGGAAATTGCTCCTCGACCTTCGCCTGTTGTAATTACTGGAGCTTGTAAATAGTTTGCTAATTCAGTTAATTCTTTTGATGCTTCTGAAGAGATTACTCCACCTCCAGCCCAAATGATTGGGTTTTTAGAGTTTACGATAGTGTTAGCTCCGGATTTAATTTCTTCTGAATTTGCTGATGGCCTTTCATATTTACCAGCCTCCAATAATTCTATGTCTGCGATTTCATATAATGTTTCAGGTGGAATTTCTATTTCTACTGGTCTAGGTCTTCCTGTTTGCAGTTGCTCAAATGCTTCGTGGACTGCCTCAGGTATTTCTGTAGGGTTTAAAATTAAACGTTGATGTTTAGTTATAGGTTTAATTGTTTCCATTTGTCCTTTAATTTCATGTAACATACCTCTTTCTAAATCGATATGATCTCTTTCAATTTGACCGGATACCAGTAAAACTGGAGATGATGCAGAATAGGCTGTTCCTAGTCCAGCACTGGCATTCTGTAAACCTGGTCCTGGAACCACTAGTGCGGTTCCAATTTCACCACTAGCTCTAGCAAAACCGTCAGCCATATAAGTAGTAGCTTGCTCATGGCGGGTGTTTATAAATCTAATTCCAGGCTCTTTTGCAAGGCCATCTAATAGGCCATAAAGTTGTACTCCCGGAAGTCCAAATATTACTCGAACTCCCTCTCTGTATAATGATTTTGCTAATGCTTCACCACCGGTCATTTTAGGCATGTGTATCTCCCTGTTATTTTTTAGAAGTATAAGATTTCATAGCTTGGTCTAAAGATTTATTCCTTAGGTCTAGTAATTCTTCTCTGTGATTTTCCACCCAATTTTGAGAAGACTTTAGGTTTTTTAAAGAGCCTTGAAAATGGGGCATCACGTATCTAGATATTAGTTCATAGCTATATTTGACTTGTTCTCTATTTCCCCATTCTGTTGTTTGAATCATAAATCCACCAAAACCACCTGTTTGTTCTTGAAGCTCTCTGATTTTTTGTATTAAATCATCAGGAGTTCCTACACACCAAGCTCCATTATCTACCATGTAGTCGATAATTTTATCTCGTGGGCCATCGTAGTCAAATGGAAATCCAACAGTTTTGTGAAAGTAATCTAGTTGATAAGCAGCTGCCTTTTCTCTAGCTTGATCCATTGCTTCTTTTTTTGAATCCGCTAGATGGACGTTAAGTACAATCCTCCAATCCTTTCTTGATACTTGTTGCCCGTGTTCTTCAGCACTTTCTTCAGCTATTTTCCAAAAATCGCCTAAGTTTGAAGCAATACTTCCTCCTCTAACGACACTTACAGATAAAACGCCGAGTCCATGTTTTCCAGCTGCTACCATTCCTGAAGGAGATTGTGATGCTGCAACAGCAATAGGAAAATGAGGTTTAGTGTATGGTTTTAATTGCGCTCTTGCTTCTTTTAATGTGAACCAATCAGATTCATGAGTGATAGGTTCATCTTCAGTAAGTAATCTCTTAATGATACCTATCGATTCATCCATTCGAGGTCTTTGTGTATTAGGGTCAATTCCTAGTTGGTAAGCATCAGACACTAACGCTCCAGGTCCAACTCCTAGCATTACTCTTCCTCTAGTGAGATGGTCAAGTAAAACCATTCGGTTAGTTACCATTAATGGGTGATGGTAGGGTAGGCTTGCTACTCCTGTTCCTAATTTGATGTTTTTAGTTCTTTCTGCTGCTACCCCAATAAATACCTCAGGGGAAGCAATTGTCTCCCAACCTCCGCTATGATGTTCTCCAACCCAAGCTTCATCAAAATCTAAATAGTCTAGCCATTGAATCGTTTCTAAATCTCTTTCTAATGCTAAAGTGGGATTATCTCCTAAATTATGAAAAGGTCCCATAAAAATACCAAACTTTAGTCTTTCAGGAAGTGTCATGTTTACCTCGATAATTTGATTTAGCTGATAGTACACTGAGTTAGATTTAGCAGCAATCTTTACTTATATTCACTTAATAATTGAGAAGTTTTTTGTAATACAGTATCTAGATGGATTAATTCACCGTCATTTGCAGTTCTTATTTTGATTTCAACCGAATCTTTAGAAATGTTTCTTGAACTTACAACAATTCTTATTGGCACGCCTAATAAATCGGCATCATTAAATTTAACCCCTGCTGAAGTGTTTCTGTCATCAATAATGGTTTCTATTCCGTTTGAATTTAGATGGTCGTAAATTTTTAGAGCTGCTTCTTTTATTTCTTTTTTGTCGGTATTTAATGAAACCACAATAGCCTGATAAGGGGCAATGTTTTTAGGGAAGACAATTCCTTTTTCGTCAGCGTGTTGCTCAATGCTTCCAGCCAAAATTCTGCCCACACCTATTCCATAACAACCCATAATAATTGGTGTGGGATTCCCTTCATGATTTAAAAAGTTTGCATTCATACTTGTTGAATATGTTGTTCCTAGTTTGAAAACATGTCCAATTTCAATTCCACGTTTAGATACTAAGTTACCAGGACATTTGATACATTTAAATCCTTCTTTGGCTAAAGCAATATCAAGTTGAGAATCTGGCATGATATCTCTACCTAACAACACGTTAATGTGATGATATCCGTATTCATTGGCACCCGCACAATAATTAGTTTCTGGGGTGATTGAGTGATCTATTATAGTTTTGAAATCTTTATTGATGGGTGATAAGAATCCTTTGATTAAATTATATTTTTTTAATTGTTCGTCATCAGCTATAGATAATTCTTTAGATTTTAAAAAGTTTTTTAATTTAACCTCATTTATTTCTAAATCGCCGCGGATTGAAACTAAAATTATTTCATTATCTGACATGTAAGCTATAGTCTTTATCGTTTTTTGTTGAGATATATTGAGAAAATTACTTACATCTTCAATACTTGTTTGGTTAGGTGTATGTATTGATTCTAAGGTTTGAGCAGGTTCGGGTTGATGGCGTAGTATTTCGAAAGAAGCCTTCTCATCATTAGCGGCATAGTCACATTTTGGGCACATTATTATTGTGTCTTCTCCTGAATCTGCCAACAAGATGAATTCTTTTGAATCTTTTCCTCCTATTGCTCCACTATCTGCATCTACTATTACAGTTTTTATTCCACATCTTTCAAAAGATTTAGTGTATGCAGAAATCATTTTTTGATAATTTAAGTCTAATCCGTCTTCGTCAGCATCGAAACTGTATGCGTCCATCATGTCAAATTCTCTGACTCGAATTAATCCACCTCTTGGACGAGGTTCGTCTCGAAATTTTGTTTGAATTTGATACAGAATAAAAGGTAAATCATTGTAACTTTGCACTACAGTTTTTACAGTTTCTGTTATTAGTTCTTCATTTGTTGGAGGCAGAGCGAGTTCTCTTTCTCTTCTGTCTTTAAGGCGTAGCATGTCAGGGCCATAGATTTCATCACGGCCTGATTGTTTCCAAATTTCTCTATTTTGTAATATGCCTAATTTGACTTCTTGGGCACCCGCAAGATCCATTTCCTCTCTTATAATTGCCTCGATTTTTTTGATTGATTTCCATGCTAAAGGTAGATAACTGTATACCCCTGTGGAGACTTGATGGATCATTCCAGCCTGCAGTAGTAGGACATGACTGATAAGATCTGCTTCAGATGGTCGGTCTCTTAAAGTGCGACCAAATAATTGAGACATTTTCATATTTACAGACCTTGATTTAAGAGATTAGTAGATTTTTTTTCTTTTTCTACTTGAGATATTTCATTCATTAACTCTGTTAGCATATCAGATTCAGGGACAACTTTAGACTTTTTCCCTTTTCTGAAGATAATAGCTCTTCCAACTCCTGCGGCAATACCCACATCAGCATCTTTAGCTTCACCGGGTCCGTTTACTTCACATCCCATGACCGCAACTTTTATAGATGTTTTAGTTTTTTTGAGTAAATCGTCTACATCGTTTGCTAATTTTCTAACATCAACGTCAGCTCTACCACAACTTGGACATGCAACTAAAATTGCACCTTCTTTCCGTATTCCTAAAGATTTTAATATTTCAAAACCCGTATAAATTTCTTCTGTAGGGTCATCACTTAGGCTAACTCTTATAGTATCTCCAATTCCTTCATAAAGAAGTATTCCCAGTCCTATAGAGCTTCTAATGCTTCCAGATTTAGCTGTGCCAGATTCTGTAATTCCCAGATGTAAAGGGTAAGGAACTAATTTTGCCATTTTTCTGTAAGCTTCTACTGTTGTATCTATATCAAATGCCTTAAGCGAAATTTTTATTAAATCAAAATCTAAATCTTCTAAAATACCTATTTCCCATAATCCTGTTTGAACCATATGATCAACCACTGAATATTCATTATCAATCACTCCTTTTGAAAGTAAATTGACCCCATCATTGTGTCTAGATATTCCTTTTGAAACTCCGATGCCTCCAACCGGAGGTAAACTACCAAAATTAACTCCAATTCTTATAGGAGTTTCTCTGGTTTTAGCTTCATTTACAACTATGGTAACTTTATCTTTATCTCTGATATTTCCGGGATTTAGTCTCAAACAGTCTACGCCACTTTTTAGTGATTCTAAAGCAAGTTCGTAATGAAAATGAATGTCTGCGACTACAGGAATAGGAGAGAGTCTTTTGATTTCTTTTAAAGCTTTAGCTGCTTCCATATCAGGGACAGCGCATCGTACGATTTCGCATCCTGATTGAACCAGCTCCATAATTTGATTTATAGTAGATTTCACATCTCTTGTGTCTGTTTTTGTCATTGACTGAACAGTGATTGGTGAATCTCCCCCTACAGGGACATCACCTAAAAATATTTTTTTAGAAATTCGTCTTTTCATATTAGAGTATGCTCGATCCTGAAATTATCCTGACAATATCAAAATAACTCATCAGTAATACTAAACTTATTAAAACTACAAATCCTATTAAATGAATGAGACCTTCTTTTTCGGGAGATACTTTTTTACCACCCCTAACTTTTTCTATAATCACAAAAAGTAGTCTACCCCCATCTAGTGCGGGAATGGGGAGTAAATTAAGTATACCTAAACTAATGCTTAATAGTGCTATGAGTTCAAAGATAGGTCTTACTCCTATTTTAGCAACTTCTCCTGTAACTTGTGCAATTCCTATTGGTCCTGTGAATCCTGGATTTTCTCCTTGGGAAATCATGGTCTGGATACCACCAAAAGTTAAACTAAATATTTCAAGTACTTGACTGAAAGCCTTTGGAATTGCTTCCCATATTTTGAGAGAAGTTTTTATAGTTTTAGCATTTTGTGTAGAAATTAATACTCCAATTGCACCCTGAGACATTATGTCCCCTACTTGAATGGAGTTTATATATTTTTGAGCA